>JAHLLD010000006.1 GCA_020444325.1 bacterium | reverse complement strand
TGAGCGCAGCGAACTCCCGCGTGAGCGCAGCGAACTCCCGCGTGAGCGCAGCGAACTCCCGCGTGAGCGCAGCGAAAACGCCTGAGCGCAGCGAAAACTACTGTTCAGCGATTGCCTGTAAAAAAGCACGTCCAATGCTATCACCCAGCACGTGAGCCGGTGCCAATCGTTCCGGGTGCCAGTGGAGGCAGAGGAGGAAGGGTTTGTCGTGGGGGTCGTTCCATTCGAGCGCTTCGGGAAGATTGTCGGCGCTGCGGGCGGTAACGCGAAGGCGGGGGGCGACGATATCCACACCCTGATGATGCGCGCTGTTGACCTCGCCCTGAATCTCACCGGTGATGCGAGCGAGCATGGAGTCGGATTCGAGCTGCACGTCGTGCAATCGGTCTTCGTCGGTGATGCGGTGATGTCCTTCGAAGCCGCTGCTGGAGAGGTCGGCGATGAGCGTGCCGCCCAGCGCGACATTCATGATCTGCAGTCCGCGGCAGATTCCCAGTATCGGCATCCTTGCATGTACCGCGGTGCGGATGGCGGCGATCTCGATGGCATCCCGCGCATCGTCGATGTCGCAGAGGGGACGCAGAGCCTGCCGGCCATACAGCAGGGGATCGGGATCACCTCCGCCGGGGAGCAGGAGTCCGTCACAGGTCGGCAGCGTATCGATCACTTCGTCGGTACGCGTGATGAACAGGATTTCAGATTCCGGCGCGAGGCGGCGGAGCCAGCGCTCGTAATTCCCGTGCTGTTCGGGATGCGTTGTGGTCAGGGCGATGCGAGCCATGGGGGGATCAGTTGTCGGTCGGATTGTCCGTGTTGTTGGCGGTGGCGGACTGCTTGTCTTCCATCTGCAGGAGGTATTCCCAGGAATAGATGCCGCTGTCATGTCCGTCTCCCCAGACGGCGGCGACGGCGTAATTACCGATGGGAGTGAGGGATTTGAGATCGTATTTGCCCGGACGCGCGATGGGGAGCTGTACGGGCATTTTCACTTCCCCGAAAATATCGGATTCCCCGCTGCAGCTTGCGCAGGGACATTCATCACGGAATACCTGAAGGGGGAAACGTGTGATGTGGCCGTCAGACCAGGTGATGCGAAGCTCACGCTCCTGCGTCAGCTTGATGTCTCGTGGGGAGAGTTTGGCCGGGACTTGTGTCACGTTTATCCTTTCGGAGGCGTTGCGTCGAGTATGACAACGGGCATTTCGCCCAGTACTTCTGCGGTGTGCATTTTCGAGGCGGGAACGACGAAGCGCTCTCCGGGCTTGAGAATGTGATCCGTTTCGTCCATGGTTACCTTCATGGCACCACTGAGGACGACGTGAATGGTGTCACAGTCATGCGTGTGGGGCGGAAAGCACATCCCTCCGGGATAGCTGTACACGTATATATTGTACCCCTCATCTTTCAGTTGCTGCTTGATGGCAGCTACCTGCTCGCTGTCCATTTAGTAGCTCTCCGATTCATTGGGAAAAGTACCGCGTTTCACATCCTGTATATACTGCCGGAATGCTTTGTCCATTTCATCAGCCAGTGCGGCATAGCGGCGTACAAAGCGTGGACGGAAATCCTCAAATAACCCCAGCATGTCGTGGCTGACCAGTATCTGTCCGCTGCAATGCGGTCCGGCGCCAATGCCGATGGTGGGAATGGAAAGGTTCTCGGTGATACGGGCGCCGAGTGTCGCCGGAATTTTTTCGAGGACGATGGCGAATGCGCCTGCTTCCTGCAGGGCGATTGCGTCATCCACCAGCTCGTCGGCTTCCTCTTCCGAGGTGCCGCGGGGACGATAACCACCAAACTTGAGAATGGACTGCGGCATCAGGCCGATATGTCCCATGGTGGGAATGCCTTCGCCGGAAATTTTCTCCACGACTTTCGCCACACGCCTGCCTCCTTCGACTTTGACCGCATGGGCCAGTGTCTCCTTCATGACGCGTCCCGCACTGCGGAAGGCCTCCTCGGTCGTGACCTGGTACGACATGAAGGGCAGATCGGTGACCACCATCGCGCGCTGCACGATGCGGCTCACCGCCTTGGTGTGGTAAATCATTTCATCGAGAGTGACGGGCAGGGTGGTGGGATTGCCCTGGAAGACGTTGCTGACCGAGTCGCCGACCAGAATCAGGTCGATTCCGGCGTCATCGAGCAGGCGTGCTGTAAGGAAATCGTACGCAGTCAGGCATGCGATGGGCGTGCCCGCTTCTTTCATTTCCTGGATGGTTCGCGTGGTGACGCGTTTGCTGGATTGTGGCGTTTCGGTACTCATGCCTGCCGCTGTTCGTCCTCGCTGTGAATGTACTCATTATCAGGCAAAGTTGAAAAGTGAAGGCCCCAGGCCTGCTCGAAACCGGCCTTGATGGCGTCGCGCACTTCGTCACGGGAGACGGGACGCTGCATGATATCCTGCAGTGTGATCGTATGCGCGAGCATGTCCTGCCGGAGCTGTTCACGCACGTCATCACTCACAGCGAGATAGTCTGCAAGACGCAGATGCGCATCCCCGATGAGGATGGAACCGTGCTGCAGCACGGCACTGCCGATGCGCCGCTGCGCGCTGCCGACAAGCTTTTTCCCGCCGAATTCGATTTCATAGCGGGCGCTGCTCGAAAAACACGGAATGCTGCCCGGCTCACGGTACAGCTTCTGGAAATTCGGCTGGGATTTGGCGATGTCGATCTCAGGAACGAGAAGTTTGAGTCCGGCCGTCAGTGCTTCGCTGATGAGCCGGTACACTTCCATCACCCCGCGATCTTCCGAGGGCATCACAATGCTGTAGGTCAGCTCTTCGGCATGCAGGATGGCGCGTCCCCCGGTGGGACGACGGACGATGCCGATGGTGTCGGCATCGGTGCGATTGCGGTCAATTTCTTCTTCCTTCTGGTGACGCCCGAGGGAGATGCACCAGGGACGCCAGTTGTAGACGCGCAGCATGGGTGCAGCATCACCGGCGTCGAGGGCTTCGGCACGCTGCAGATCAAACTGCATGTTCCATGCGCCGTCATGCTCGCCGGTGTCGAGAAACACAAACTTCGTGGACATCAAATCTCTTCCTGGAGTACAATCGTGGTAAGCATGCGGCCGGAATGTTCGGCATCGCGGCGCCAGGAGTGCAGCAGGGTTCCTTCGTGAATGCTGCACAGGTCACAGATCTCGATATTTTCTGCCCGCAGGCCGCTTTCCTCGAGCTGATGGGCATTGAGTCCCTTGAGATCGAGATGGGGATTCCCTTCCTCGCGGCGCAGCACCCAGCCTTCGGGGAAGAGGGCGGCGACTTCCTCACCGACCTCGTAACAGCACGACGAGGCCGCAGCGCCGACGAAGGCGAACATGGCCGCGGGATCAGCACCGAATTCCTCGACCATGCGTCCCGCCGTCTTCAGCGTAATATGCTCTGCCGTCCCGCGCCAGCCCGCATGCACTGCGGCAATCAGATTCTCGCCGGGAGCGTAAATGAGTACGGGCACGCAGTCGGCGGTGCGGACGGTGAGTCCGATGCCGGGCTGCCGCGTGATCAGGGCATCGGTATCCTCATAGATGCCGGCTTCGCTGATTTCGCGAATGGTGTCGCCGTGCACCTGTTTCATGAAAGCGAGATCCCCCGGGTCGAGATCGACCTTGGCGGCGAAACGCGCGATATTCGTGGTCACGCGATCATCCTCATCCCCGAGTCCATACCCGAGGTTGAAGCCGAAGGGAGCGGCAGGCTCCTCACCCTGCCGCGTGCTCTGGGCAGCGCGGATGTTGGGAAACTGGGCAAGGAGGCTGCTGCGAATCAGGGGAAGTGCTGTGTTCATGGGCGTCCTTTCTCTCAGATCTGAGCCAGGCCTTCTTCGAGATCCTGGATGATGTCTTCGGGCCGTTCGATGCCGATGGAAAGACGGATGCCGCCCGGATCCATGCCGCGCTGCACCTGCTCTTCAGCGGGAATCGAGGAATGCGTCATCGACCCCGGATGCTCGATCAGCGTACGGGTGTGTCCGAGACTCACGGCCAGGGTGATGGCGTACGCCTTGTCCGCCGCATAGTTGATCAGCTTTTCGCCGCGATCACGACTGTCCTGCGGCGAATCGCTCTTGAGCGTGAAATACATCAGCGTACCCGGCGCGAAGCTGCCGTCGTAGCTGCGCATCTGCTTCTGCGCCAGCTCGTACTGCGGGAAGCTCGGGAGTCCGGGATAGGCGACGGCCTTGACTTTCGGATGTTTCTCGAGATACTCCGCGATGGTTTTCGCACTTTCGATCTGCCGCTGGACACGCAATGACAGCGTGGGGAGTCCGTACACCAGCGTCGGCCACGCGGCTTTCGGGGAAAGCACACCGCCGAAATCCTTGCGATACAGCAGCAGCATGTCGCGGTATTTCTCGGGTCCCACGACCACGCCGCCCATATCCGTACCAAAGCCGCCGATGCCCTTGGTCAGCGAATGCACAACGAAGTCGGCGCCGAGTTCGATCGGACGCTGGCAATACGGGGTGGCAAATGTGTTGTCAACCACAATGCGTATGTACTCTTCTTCGGGACGGGTGGAGTTGATTTTTTTCACCAGGTCGGCGATCGAGCCGATGTCGATGAGCGTGAGTGTCGGATTGACGGGGGATTCAAAGTAGATGACGCGCGTTTCATCCTTGATCGCCGATGCCAGCATGTCGGTATCATGCAGATTCAGCAGCTGCACGCTGATGTTGTAACGGGGATACCAGTTCGTCAGCAGCGAGTACGTGCATCCGTACATGGTGCGATGCGCGATGATATCGTCGCCGCTTTTCGCCAGCACGCCGAGAATGGCGGAAATGGCCGCCATGCCGCAACCATAGGTGATGGCGCATTCGCCGCCCTCGGCAAAGGCCAGGTTTTCCTCGAGAATGTCCTTGTTCGGCTCGCCGAGGCGATCATAGATGAGAATGGGCTGCTTGTTGCGGGTTTCATCCGTCGTATTTGCGAATTCCACGAATCCCTGGGCGCCGCGCTGGGCAGAATCGAGACGGTATGTCGCTGAAGAGGTGAGCGGGGGAACCACATGATGATCGTAATCCCACTTCATCGAATGGGCCTTCCCGTAGATCAGCTGGGTTTCTTTGCTATAGCGATCGTTTTTGTTGTCCTCAGACATGAAAACTCCAATTCAGGTGCTTGTTTCTCTATGAGTTATCCATTTACAGCCAGAATAAGCCCCTTTCGCCTCCGGAAAATCAAAATACCGCCCGGGGCGTGGAAAAACAACATGGGTATGCATCGAGGGTGTTGAAAGGCAACCACCCGCCTTCGCCCGAGGGCTACGGCGGGCAGGCAGGATTCCAGGTATTTATTCTGTGCACTCTGTGTCTTATTCTGTGTCTTCTGGCCTGCCGCGCCGAAGTGCCGACGCGCCAGCGGAGGTACGGAGGCGGGTGGTTGCATTTATTTCAAGCCGATGATACGACAACGGAGGATCAATGACACGAGAAAACGCCCTCGCACTGCTGCATGAACACACGGAATCGGAGAGCCTGCGCAAGCACGCGTACGCGGTGGAAGCTGCGATGCGAGCGTATGCACGGAAATTCGGGGAGGATGAGGAAGAGTGGGGGATGGTCGGACTGCTGCACGATTTCGATTACGAAAAGCACCCCACAGAGGAAGAACATCCTTTCGTGGGAAATCGCATTCTCGAAGAGGCGGGCTGGCCGGAGAATATCCGGCGCGCCATCATGTCGCATGCGCCGTATACCGGTGTCGCGCGTGAGAGCACGATGGAGAAGTCGCTGTTTGCGGTGGACGAACTCTGCGGTTTCCTCATGGCTGTTGCGTATGTGCGTCCCGATCGCAGCATGAGCAGCGTGCAGTACAAATCAGTCAAGAAGAAGATGAAGGATAAGGGGTTTGCCCGTGCGGTGAGCCGCGAGGATATGCTGCAGGGGGCCGAAGAACTCGGCGTGCCTTTTGAAGAGCATGTAGCCTTCGTCATTTCCGCACTTGCGGATGCCGGGGATTCCCTCGGGGTGTGAGTCAGTCTTTTTCGACCAGGTCTGCCAGCGCATCCTTGATGTTGTCGTACTGGAATTCGTAGCCGCTCTCCAGCGTCCGGCGCGGATTGACGCGCTGTCCGCCAAGCAACGTCTCACCGAGCTCGCCCATGGCCAGCTTGATGACGAAGGCAGGGACGCTGAAACGGGAGGGACGGTCAAGCGCCATGCCCAGCGCATCGGCAAATTCTCGGTTGCGGAGAATGCCGGGGGCAACGGCATTGAGGACGCCGCTGATTTCCTCATGATCGAGCGCGTGGAGGATGATGCCGACGACGTCGTCGATATGCACCCAGGGGAACCACTGCTCGCCGTCGCCGACGGGACCACCGGCAAACATCTTGAAGGGAGTGAGCAGTTTGTCGAGCACACCGCCGTCATGCGCGAGTACCAGACCGAAACGTGTGGTCACCACGCGCACATCCAGCTCCTCTGCCTTCCGCACTGCGGCTTCCCAGTCAATGCATAACTCCGCGAGAAAATCCTTGCCCGGGGCGTCGCTCTCATCAACCTGGTCCTCACCCGTGTCGCCATAAAACCCGACAGCCGAAGCGGAAATCATGGCTGAAGGATGCTTCTCCGCTTTTTTCATGGCGTCGATCAGCGCAGCGGCCGTAGCGATGCGGCTGTCGTAAATGCGCTGCTTGTACGCATCTGACCAGCGCTCCTCCGCGATGGATTCACCTGCAAGATGAATGATGGCGTCCACTTCGGCGACGGCAGACTGCCAGTCGTCGTCGTCGTCGCTGAGCCAGCGAAGAATGTTCACGCCATCGGGAAGCTTGTCCCCTGCGCGTTTGGGATTTCGGGTGAGAATGGTGACGGTGTCTCCGCGGCGGGTCAGTTCCCTGGTGACGCGGGAACCAATCAGACCGGTGCCTCCGGTCAGGAGAATATGTTTCGACATGGCTACGGACAGATGAGTAGTGAGAATCTTCACTGTGTAACATGCGCCGGACTGCAAATCATTCCCACTCGCGCAGATATTTTACAGCAACGGAGAAGGATGCGGTACATCACGAGGATGTTTGTCCTGATTATGCGCATATTGTACATTGAAGAACATCCAATGTCTCAACAGCAGTGATTGATCCGCCATGATTGAGAAAATTCAGGAATTGCTCGGCAGCGATGCCGATAATCTGCTCAACCACACCTGCAACACCATCGCGAAAGATGCCCTGCACCTTCCGGGACCCGATTTCGTCGACCGCGTCTGGAAAGACAGCGACCGCAATCCCCGCGTGCTGGTGAACCTGCAGCGTATTTACGGACATGGACGCCTCGGGAATACGGGCTATATGTCCATTCTCCCCGTGGACCAGGGAATCGAACACAGCGCCGGCGCTTCGTTTGCTCCCAACCCGATTTACTTCGATCCTGAAAACATCGTGAAGCTGGCCATCGAAGGCGGCTGCAATGCCGTCGCCAGTACGCTTGGCGTCCTCGGCTCCGTCGCCCGCCGCTACGCGCACCGCATCCCCTTCATCGTCAAGATCAATCACAACGAACTGCTGACGTATCCGAATACCTTCGATCAGATTCAGTTCGGAAGCGTCGATCAGGCATTCGACATGGGTGCGGCAGCCATCGGCGCCACAATCTATTTCGGTTCGGATGAGTCTGACCGCCAGATCCAGGAAATCGCCGAAGCCTTCGAGTACGCACATGAACTCGGTATGGCCACGATTCTCTGGTGCTACCTCCGCAACCCGGGCTTCAAGAAAGACGGTACGGATTATCACACCGCGGCGGACCTGACGGGACAGGCCAATCACCTTGGCGTCACCATCCAGGCCGACATCATCAAGCAGAAACTACCCACGAATAATGGCGGTTTCACGGCGATCAACTTCGGCAAAACGCACAAGCTCGTGTACGAGCAGCTCAGCTCTGACCATCCCATCGATCTGACCCGCTACCAGGTCGCCAACTGCTACATGGGCCGCGCGGGACTGATCAACAGCGGTGGTGCCAGCTCTGGCGCGACCGACATGGCGGAAGCCGTCGCCACAGCCGTCATCAACAAACGCGCAGGCGGACAGGGACTCATTTCCGGCCGCAAAGCCTTCCAGCGTCCCATGACCGAAGGCGCCGCCCTCCTCAACGCGATCCAGGACGTGTACCTCTGCGAGGACGTGAGCATAGCGTAATAGCGCCGCGATACGGCGCGTAGTTGTCCCGCTAAGCGGGACGGCGTTGCCAGCCACTTCGTGACTGTCGTTTTCGTCCCCCCGTTCCTTTCAGGAGCGGGGGGACGCTGTTTTATGCACTTTCTGCATATTCTTCTGTCGCGCAAGCGACAAACGCCTGTCGCGCAAGCGACAAACGCCTGTCGCGCAAGCGACAAACACCTGTCGCGCAAGCGACAAACACCTGTCGCGCAAGCGACAAACGACCGGCGCGTCAGCGCCGAACTACTAGTATGAAAACTTCCCCAGCTTCGTTTTGCCGCGGAAGATCCAGTAGATCGCGACGGTGTAGCTGAGGACGAAAGGCATGCCGAGGATGGCGATCCAGCGCATGATGCCGAGGGTCTTCTGGGAAGACGCGGCGTTGTAGATGGTCAGGTTGTAGGCCGGGTCGATGCTGGAAACGATCATGTTCGGGAAGAGATCAAAGCCGAACAGGAAGGTTAGCGCAGCAATAGTAGCGGCCGATGAGATGAAGGCGTAGCCGGGCTTACCGAGATAAATGGCTCGCGGGATGTTGGCGATGGCCAGCACGTTGAGCACGACGACGACCCATGCCCAGGGGATTTCCTGGAAGTTTTTCACGGCACTCGGCAGCATGACCAGCGTCGCCATGGTGGTGAGCATATACAGTACGAGGAATACGCCGAAGGTCGTCCACATCCAGCGCTGAATGCGCTTCTGCAGATTACCCTCGGTTTTCAGGTACAGGTATATCGAGCCGTGCATGGCGAAGGTCGCCACCGCAAGCACGCCGGTGAGCAGGGGGAAGGGGCCCAGCAGATTGAAGAGTCCACCGGTGTATTCCATGTCGGGACCAATGGGCAGTCCTTTCATCATGTTCCCAACGGCCACACCGAACAGGAAGGTCGCCAGCGTACTGGCGCCCGTGAAGCTGACGTCCCACATCTGCCGCCACCAGCGCATTTCCTGCTTGGAGCGAAACTCCATCGACACGGCGCGGAATATCAGGGCGAAAAGTAGCAGCATGAATGGAAGGTAAAAGCCGGAGAACGCGGTGGCGTATGCGTGGGGGAAGGCCGCGAACAATGCGCCACCGAAGGTCACGAGCCAGACTTCATTGCCGTCCCAGAGGGGACCGATGGAATTCATGAGCAGGCGGCGTTCTTCATCCTTTTTCACGAAGAGGTGCAGAATCCCCACGCCGAGATCGAAACCGTCGAGAATGGCGTAGCCCGTCAGCAGCGCGCCCATGAGTATGAACCAGAAGGTGTTGAGATCCATTCTCCTAGCCCTCCTTTCCGTCTTTGTCGCGGGGATTGGTCAGCGATGCACCTCCGGTGCCGGCCCTCTCTCCCACGGTTTCCAGTAGTCCACCCTCCATGCCGGACTCCAACTCGGAGACGTCATCGGGTCCGTGCTTGATCTTGTCATTCATGATGTACAGCCAGATGGCGAAGAGGAAGAGATAAATAATCGTGAAGAGAATGATGCTGGTCAGAACTTCCTCGGCGGAAACGGCTTTACTCAGCGCGTCGCTGGTCCTGAGCAAACCGTAGACAATCCAGGGCTGACGGCCGACTTCGGCGGCGATCCATCCTGCCTGGTTGGCGATGTAGGGGCCGATGATACTGAAGACGAATACCCAGAGCAGCCATCGCTTGTCGAACAGCGTGCCCCGCCATCGGAAAAATGAGGCCAGCAGGGTGATGAAGATGAAATACATCCCCAGGGCCACCATCAGATGATAGGTCTGAAACGGGATTTGCAGTGGGGGATGTTCGTCTTCGGGAATGGCATCCAGTCCGGTCACATCCGCATCGAAATCGCCGTGCACGAGGAAACTGAGTCCTCCCGGAATGGCGATACCCATATGCACTTTCTGCTGATCCGGATCCGGGATGCCGAACAACCAGAGATCGGCCGGACCTGTTTTAAAATGTCCTTCAAACGTGGCGAGCTTCGCAGGTTGCGTCACCGACACGGTCTGGGCCTGATGGTGTCCGCTGACCAGCGCGGCGAGGGATGCGATTGTGGCAACCGCGAGTCCGATAGTGAATCCCTGTTTCGCCACGACCATATGCCGCTTGTGCAGGATATACCATGCCGTGATGCTCATGACGAAAAAACCGCCAAGGATGAATGCGCCAATGAGCGTATGCGTCAGCCGGTCGACGGAGGAGGGGTTGAACACCATCGTCCAGAAGTCCGTGATTTCGGCCCGGGCCATCATGCCTTCACCCACGATGTGGAATCCCGCCGGCGTCTGCTGCCAGGAATTCGCCACGACAATCCATACCGCGGAAAACATGGAGCCGAAGGCCACCATGAGTGTGGAGAAAAAGTGCATCTTCGGTCCGACACGATCCCAGCCGAAGACGAGAACGGCGAGGAAACCGGATTCGAGGAAGAAGGCGAACACACCTTCCGCGGCGAGGGGAGAGCCGAACACGTCACCGACATAGCGCGAATACGTCGCCCAGTTGGTGCCGAATTCAAACTCCATCACGATACCCGTGGCAACGCCCATCGCGAATACCACGGCAAAAATCTTTGTCCAGAACCGCGCCATGACTTCGTACTGGCGGTTCTTCGTCTTGAGAAACATTCCCTCGGTAATGACCATGACCACGCCGAGTCCGATCGACAGCGGCGGGAACAGGTAATGAAACATGATCGTGAGGGCGAACTGGAAGCGGGAGAGAAAAAGGACGTCAAGATCCATGGGGAGATCCTTTCATAAGGTGCTGCGTGTATTCACATCACGGTGTGTACATATATGTGATGCGCTTCAAGGCTAACAGATTTTGGAGGAAATGAATTCCTTCCGGGAGTATGTCACCATCAGACCGATTCAGCAGCAGGCTCTGGAGTAGGCGCAGGGAGCCCGTTAATCACCGGCCAGATCGCAAGCAGTATTTCGGCCAGCTCGAACGGCATGAGGATGCCGGAGATGCTCGCTCCAAGCGTCGGCGCGAGGTAGTACAATACCCCGTCGATGGTTTCGGAACTGCATGCATTCCAGTCCTCCGTTCCGTATGATGTTCGCGGGCCGGCGCCCGCATGATCTGTCAGTATTGCACTCAAACATAAACAACCTGAACATCGCAGGCAAAGCTCTGAAAACGTTGTTCTCCAGCGGCAATCCGCTATTGACATTCCATGTATACTTGTACATATTGACATGTAATCATACATGCATTGAAAGGACGCAAATATATATGGAGCATCACGACCTTCTTGCCGAAATGTTTACGGCACTCGGTCATCCCAACAGGTTGAGGATTGTTGCTTTCCTTACCGATGGTGAACGTTGCCAATGTGAATTGCCTGATGTCCTGCAGCTGGAGCAGTCGAATATTTCGCGCCATGTCAAAGTCCTCGTCAGTGCAGGGGTACTCCGCGCACGGAAGGATGGCATACGGACCATGCTGCGGGTTTCGAATCCCGCGGTTTTCGACCTCTTGAATGACTCGGAAGCAATTGTACTCGATGCCCTGCAAAGCCGCATCAAAGCCTTGGTGCCATAAGCGGGGCGAGCCATCTCCATCTTCGTTTTCATCTCGATAGAAGCCCACCTGGGCTGAATAGACTCACCATTATCAGCCGGAGATGCACAATGAATCAAAACCTTACCAGGAAACAGTTCCTGAGAAATGGAACAAAGTATGTGGCAGGGATCGCAGTGGGAGCAGCCGCGCTCAATGCAATGGACTTGAAACCGCTCCAGGCCTTCACGAAAACGGCCGCGTGGCCATATCCGTATGCGGAACTCGATATCGAAGCTGTACGCATCGCTGCGCACGATGCGTTTTGGAGCGGGAAGGGATGCTCGTACGGTGCGTTCTATGGAATAATGTTCGAGCTGCGCAAGCAAATCGGGGAACCGTGGGATAGCTTTCCACCTGAGATCATGATATATGGCCATGGTGGTGGCGCAGGGTGGGGGGCCACCTGTGGCACCATTAACGGGGCTGCCGCCTTGATCTCGCTCGTGAGCGAAAAGGCGACATCAGATAAACTGGTCAACGAACTCTATGGCTGGTACACTCAGGTGATGCTGCCCACCGATACGAGCAATCAGCTCGGCGTTGACTCCGGGTACGGCGAGAACAAGGTCACCGAGGCGCTCCCGCAGAACGAGTCGGGTTCACCTCTCTGTCATGCTTCCGTCACCATGTGGTGTGATACCGCAAAGAAGAAAGTTGGTGATCTCGAACGCAAGGAGAGATGTGCCAGAGTCACCGGTGATACTGCTGCATATGCCGCGTACCTGTTGAATGAAAACCTGCTCGGTGAGTTCAACCCGATGTATGTTGTTCCGCAGGAGGTTACCGACTGCATGGCTTGCCATGGAAACGGGATGAATGACAACGTGGCAGCCAAGATGGAATGCGAGACCTGCCACGGCGATCCGCATGCCACCAGTGGTATCACCCAGCTCGGCGGAGCTGCTCTCGGATTTTCTCTCTCGCAGAACTACCCCAATCCATTCAATCCGAAAACAACGATCAAATTCGCACTTCCGAAGTCGGAGAATGTGTACCTGTACATCTATGACAGCCATGGAAGGTTGATGAACACTCTCGTCAACGGGGAGAACATGGCCGCTGGAAGCTATGAAGTCACCTGGAACGGGATCAACGATTTCGGGCAAACGCTTTCAAGCGGTACGTATTTCGCCCGTATCAAGGCGGGGCAGTTCGAGAAGACCCGCAAGATGATCCTCGCGAAATAACCAGCCTCTCCTGATCACCTTGCTTGACAGCGGGGCGGTGGTGGCCGCCCCGCTGTGATGTTCTCCCGGGCCGAGGGAGAAGCTCTCCCGGTAATACAGGGTAATTTCATCCAGATATCTTGACACCAGATTGGGCGTTTCGTATATTTACGAAATACGAAACGCCCGATGGATTCAGCAAATGCGTATAGCAACCGCGAGAGAGCGGATCACTGGCCGGACTGTACAGGGCGTCTGAACGAGTTCCTGAAGTATGACGAGGAACACAACTTCTGAAAGGATATCGCCATGGAACAGAGTACAGAGATAGAATTAAACACGAAGCTCGCCCGCTTTGCGAAGGCGCTATCGCATCCAGTTCGGATTTATATTCTCGAACTGCTCAATGCTCAGGCGTGCTGCTACAGCGGTGACCTGGCTGAGAATCTCCCTATTGCACGCAGCACACTTTCACAGCATCTCAAGGAATTGAAAGACGCTGGACTCATTCAGGGGGAAATCAATCCCCCGAAAATCAAGTACTGCATCAATCATGCGGTATGGAGTGAAATGCGGGGAGAACTCAATCGTTTTCTCAACACGGATATCAAAACTGCAACCTGTCACATTGATTCTAACGAGAGGTAATCAACATGAATATCAAGATCCTGGGAACGGGCTGTCCCAAATGCATCACGCTGGAGCAGCGCGTTCGAGAAGTCGTCACAGCGGAAGGCCTGGAGGCAGATGTTTCAAAAGTCGATGACATCATGGACATCATGGCCTACGGCGTCATGTCGACACCTGCATTGGTTGTCAATGAAAAGGTCATTGTGAAAGGCCGTGTCCCAACCGCACGAGAGATCGTGGAACTTCTTCAAGCATAACTGACAAGAAACCTCGGAGTATCATCATGAAAATGCTGTCTGTCATTCTCGCACTGATGTTCATCATGTCTGGAAGCGCAAGGGCAAGCACGACCGGAAGCACTGATGTTGAAAATGGGAAAAACGTAAAGCAGAAGACCGTTTCCGTGTATTATTTCCACAGCACCCGGCGTTGCAAAACCTGTCTGAGCATCGAGCGCGTCGCCCGAGGCGTTCTGAAGGAAAAGTATGGGGACAATGAGAACGTGTCCTTCCAATCATTGAACATTGAACACGAAAAAAATGAAACGCTTGTAGAGAAGTACAAGATCGCTGGATCCTCACTGATCGTTTGCTGCGGGAAGGAGAAAGTTGATCTCACGGCGAAGGCTTTCCAGTACGCGCTCTCCAGCCCGGAGAAGCTCAAGGACGCGCTGATCGCTGCCGTCGGTAAGATGCTGAAGTAGAAATGGAAATTCTTCAGCAATGGCTTGATGCTACCAATGTTCCGGTGCTTTCCGCCTTTATTCTGGGACTGATGACTGCCATCAGTCCCTGTCCCCTCGCAACGAATATCACTGCCATCGGCTATATCGGCAGGGATATCGAAAACAGAAAAAAGGTGTTCTACAAGGGACTGCTGTATACGGCGGGCAGGGCCATTTCATATACCGGATTGGGCATCGCGATCTTTGTCGGCGCATCCACGTTCGATGTGGCCAGGATATTTCAGGGATGGGGTGAAAAACTGCTGGGACCAATACTGATTCTTATCGGACTCTTCATGCTTGACCTGCTGCATCTGAGTTTCGGTGGAGGCGGAAGCTGGACGAATCGAATCGGAGAACGGTTCACCCAGGGATCGTTTGGGGCCTTGTTCCTCGGAATGCTGTTCGCTCTCGCATTCTGTCCTTATAGCGGGGTGCTGTATTTCGTGATGCTCATGCCCATGACCGTTGCAAGCGTAGATGGTCTGTACCTCCCGGTGGTCTTTGCTGTCGCGACCGGACTCCCCGTTATCGTGGCTGCCTGGCTTCTCGCATTTACTGTCAGTGGAATCGGAAGTTTCTATCAGCGCCTCAAAATTTTTGAAAAGTGGTTTCGCCGGGCCGTCGGCGTACTGTTTGTACTTACCGGGGTGTATCTCATCTGGCAGGTGTTTTTCTCCTGACAAATATTAAGCGCAAGGAAGTGCAGCCGCTATGGATGGCTGCCATCTCTCACAATGGAACAAAGAAAAGAACTGAAAATATTTTCCTTGATCGCGGCGTTTTTCCTCGCCGCTTGGTTTATGCCTGTCGGAACACCCCGTTTCGACAATGCGGTACTCGAATCCTTCGAACTGCTGCGTTGGTACGCTCATGAACATGTTCTCCTCTGCCTGGTGCCGGCGTTTTTCATCGCCGGTGTGATCGCCGTTTTCGTCAGTCAGGCGTCGGTGATCAAGTATTTCGGAGCCAATGCGGTCAAGTGGAAATCCTATCTTATCGCGTCCGTTTCTGGCAGTATACTCGCGGTCTGTTCATGCACGATTCTCCCGCTCTTCTCCAGCATTCATAAGAGAGGTGCAGGACTCGGTCCCGCCATCGCCTTTCTGTATTCCGGTCCCGCCATCAATATTCTTGCCATCATTCTCACTGCAAGAATACTCGGCTTCGAACTTGGTGTGGCCCGTGTGATTGGTGCAGTGGTTTTCTCCATCATCATCGGTTTACTGATGGCATTGTTCTTCCGAAAGGAGGAGCGCGAGAAAGCTGCTGCGCAGTTGAACCTTCCCCCGGTCGAGGACGGCCGGCCGTTCTGGCAAACCGCCCTGCATTTTTTTGCGCTCGTGGGTGTGCTGGTGTTTGCGAACTGGGGGCAACCGGGAGATGACGCAGGCCTGTTCTCGCTGATTTTCGATTGGAAATGGTTCCTCACCGGGGCCTTCGCCATCATTGTTGCGTACACACTCGTTCGTGTCCTCGGTATGAAACCGCTGCATGTGCTGCTCGCTGCGGTACCAGTTGTCGTCCTAGCCATTCTCGTCCCGGGCAGCCCTCTCCTGGCTTTCGTCGTCGGTACGGGAAGTCTCACCGTTCTCACCGCGTTGTATCCGGGCGAGCCCCGGGAATGGCTGATGTCCAGCTGGGATTTTACCAAGCAGATCATGCCGCTGCTTGCTGCGGGCGTTCTTGTGGCGGGGTTGCTGCTTGGAACTGCCGGCGGCGAAGGACTGATCCCGAACGAGTGGGTTTCCGCGCTCGTTGGTGGAAATTCGCTCGGCGCAAATCTCTTCGCTTCGGTGTTCGGTGCGTTCATGTATTTCGCGACGCTCACGGAAGTCCCCATCGTCCAGGGATTGCTTATGAGCGGCATGGGAAAGGGGCCCGCACTCGCACTTTTACTTGCAGGCCCGGCCCTTTCGCTACCAAACATGCTCGTCATCCGCAGCGTGATGGGGACGAAAAAAACGCTCGTTTTCGTCGCCCTTGTCGTTGTCATGGCGACTCTGAGTGGACTGCTGTACGGCAGCTTTTAAGTAGGCTTCGTTATGGATCGATAAGATCGGCATGAGGTAGTACTGCCTGTAGGAGTTTATGCATGCAATCTGAAAACGTCACCTCCCAGGTTGAACGCTTGCTCTTTATTACACTGATCTTTCTCTGTTGTATTGCTGATTCGGGGAAAGCTCAATGTACGTGTATGGGCGGAGCCGCCGTCGGAGGAGGGGCGCCCACATACGGGAATGCAGCGATGAATATGCTCCCTGTCGGGGGCATGCTCACTTCTGCCTCCTATCGGTATGGACATGGAAATACCTTCCTCCGCGGGGACAGCCATACGGAGACTGGTGCTGTACTCTCCTATACCATGCATTATCTCGACCTCGCTTTCGCATACGGAATTCATGCGCGAGTCACTGCCGTGGCGAACCTGGGGTTTTTTCCACGCAAATCCCAGCGATTCCCGGACTACACCATCACCGGGAGCGGTGTATCTCATGTATTTCTCGGAGGGAGATACCTTCTGTACAGGGACGAGGCAGATGGTTGGGATTGGAATGCGGGAGCTGGCCTGCGCATCCCACTGTCTGCTGCGTCAACGAATCTCCCTCAACATATCGACCCGAGTACAGGTGCCTTGGGCGTATCCCTCCGATCACATCTCACTGGCAGCTTGAGTGAGGATGTCCTCTATCTCCTGTTCGGGCAGTCATTTGATATCAGTGCGACGAATTCCGCAGAATACCGGTATGGTCCTGTTCTGCGGTCCTCCATTGCTTTTCTCTGTCGCGTCACGGAACCCCTGGCGGTGATTGCGGAGATACGTATCGAGCATCGATGGCAGGATCACTTTTATGATGGACCAATCGATGATTCGGGGATGTCGACGCTGGTTTTTTCTCCGCAGTGTGCCGTTCGCATTGGACCGCTGCTGTTTTCACCATTTTTCGATTACCCTTTGTACAGGTATTATCATGGGACACAACTCGCGAATGATATGCAAGCAGGATTCCACCTTATCTGGAAGTCTGGCGAAGCTGCGCATTGATCGCGTCATCCTGCCCTTTCTCATCGTTGTGTTCCTCCTGCTGACAGCGTGCGATGACGAATCGACAGGAACTGCACCAGGTACGGTGACGCAGGGAACCCCGGTGACATTCCTGGAGATCGGAATGGACCACTGTGAAGCGTGCATTCTGATGCGTCCCATCATGGAAGCAATCGCTTCACGCTATGGAGAAGAGCAGCTTACCGTCATTTTTCTTGACGTGATAAAGGATAAGGCGGAAGTCGACCCCTATAACATCCGTGTCATGCCGACGCAGATATTCCTTGATCAGGAAGGAATTGAGTTTCACCGACATGAGGGGTTTTATCCAGAGGAAGTTATAGATTCTCTTCTCTCCACGCGAGGTCTTACTCCTTCCCGGCCCCCTCCAGTACTACGTACCTTAAATTCACGTTCGTAGTGGGAGCATCATGAAGAACCTCATCGCGACAGTTGTCATCTTCCTGTGTTGCGTAGCAACGTTGCGCGCACAGAATCTTACGTCCGTTGATTTTTTTCTGCAGGATGTAGAAGGGGAGGACCAATCCTTTCAGCAATATCTCGCAGAGGTAAGAGATAACACTGGAAGAGGGAAGAGCGGAGTCGTCGTTCTGGTATTCTGGGGATTGTGCAAAGCGTGCAAGCAGGAGTTGAAAGCATTGGAGAGCGTGTACAAAGCGCACACGGCTGGAAATCTGCATATCCTCGCCATCAACATCAACAATACCCGCAGCATCGCCAAGGTCAAATCATACATCACTGCTCAGAGAATCCCATTCGAAGTATGGCTGGATCCCGTCAGTGAGGTGTTTAAAAAACTTAATGGACAGGGAATCCCCTATACGCTCATTGTCGATACGGACGGAAAGCTCCTCCTGAAGCAGCACGGTTTTCTTGCTGGAGACGAGAAGAAATTCGAGAAAGTGATCAAAGACTAACGCGCCCCCTGCGCAGCCACATCGGCGAACATGAAGATGATGCTTTCATTTTCACCTATGCGCAGACCAAGCGAACCGTTGATCTGCCCCTCCCACTCCGGTATGAACGTAATCGTGAAATCAGCGCGTTCGTCCGGCGCCAGTGTGAGCTGCGTCGGCGACACGCTGCCACCCGACAGGGGAAGCTTTGCCTTCCCCGCCTGCTGTGGGTACGCGGGATACGAGATCAGGCTCACGCCTGTCGTCTCCACCAGCAGCGTGCGATCCGAAATATTATGTACTGTCGATTGCACGGTGACCTGTTTACCAGCGCGGGCATCGGGGATTTTAATGTATGACGGATCGAGCGCAATGTCGCTGCGTACACGTGCAGATACGCGCAGGACGGTATGTGCTGTGTCGTCTCCGGAGAGATACACGCTCACGGATTTCCGCACGCGATCGCGTGAGCCACGTGGCGGGGTGAATGTTGCCTGAATACGTGCCGTCTCACCCGGGGGAATGATTTTTTCACTTAGTACGACAGCCGTGCAGCCACAGCTCGATCGAGCGGAGGCTATGGTGACTGTATCAGCGCAGCCATTGCGGAATATGAAGGTATGCGAGACAGTGTCGCTCTGCGCTATGCTGCCGAAATCGAAATCAGTGGATTCCTCAAGCTGAAAGCATGAGCGCGGCTCCTGCTGCTGCGCATCCATACTCGTCGAGAGGAGGATAACCAGCAAACTGATCGCAGTTAGCAAACGTGGGGAAAGCATGAAAAATCTCCAGAAGTTCAGTATGTGAGCGATTCGTTCTCCGGTTCTTCCGAATTCGCGGGAATATGGGCGAGCATGTCCTTGAGTTCCCACACACCCCGATGCCGCGCAACTTCCCGGCCCTGTGCATCAAAGATAATCTGTGCGGGAATCAGCGTCACTTCCCATTCCGCGAACAATTCCGGTGTATCTTCCCAGAAAACGATACCAATGCGAATGTCCGGTCGACGCAGCGCGAGGGTTTTGAGAATGCCGCGCATTTCCTGACATGGCAGGCAGCGCTTCCCACCGAATTCAATCACAGATGTGCTGCCCGCAGAAAGGAACACTCGCATCGTCTCGGCGCGCAGTGGGACGATAAGCGTATCAGTCGGATTCCGCTCAACGGATGCTTCGTCACTGGATGCCTGTTTTTCGCCGCATCCGTAAACAGAAGACAGCAGGAGGAGCAGGATCAGGCTGCCGATGGCTCTGTGGAGCTGTCTTCGGGCGTCGTCGGCGATGCCGCAGACGACATCCAGAAGATCTGTGTGTATCTGATCAGCGTTTGACACCTCTGACGGTGACGCTGACCAGACGTGCGCCATCGAGATTACGTGTTTCTTCCGGGAGATTTGAGAGCACATCTGTAAGCACATCCTCGGGAATAAGAATAGGTTTTTCTACGGGCGTCTGAACGCTGGCAAAGCCAGCCTGTGCGATGTGTCCAAGGTACGCCTGGCGCTGCTCGGCACCCGAAACACAGCCCGCGTACAGCTCGGCCACACTGCGTAGCTCATCCGGCATTTCGCCTTCCACCACGATGTCGGATACCGTGAAGCTGCCTCCGGGACGCAACACGCGGAAGATCTCCGAAAACGCTTTCGCCTTGTCCGGCACGAGGTTCAGCACGCAGTTGGATATCACGACATCGATCGTATCGTCGTCGACCGGCAGCGATTCGATTTCACCCAGCCGAAACTCAACATTCCCGATGCCCAGCTTCTCACGATTGGCATTCGCCTTCGCTATCATCACCTCCGTCATATCCACACCGATCACGCGTCCTTCATCGCCGACAGTATGCGCAGCGATGAACACGTCGTTCCCCGCGCCGCTGCCGAGATCCAGCACCGTCATTCCGGGTCTGATGCCGGCATGTTCGGTGGGAATACCACAGCCCAGCGCGAGATCGGCATCCGCGACATAGCCCTGTTGTCCGCTGTAATCGTCAGCCATGATAGAGTACGTCATCCCATCCCCACAGCACGACGACGTTGCCCCGCAGCATGAGGACGCATTCGTCTCCTTCGCCTGCTCCGCGATCACACTGTATTTCTCCTTAATAACATTCTTTATCTCTTCCGGCGTCTTCATAGATCACTCCATTGCAAGTGAATTCGTTGTAGTGTTAATCAAATCCGTTCTTCACGCGTCCCCCGCCTGCGTCCGCCACAAGCTTCATGACAAGAATCATCTCCCGCCCGATCTCCAGGCAGCGCTCACGGTAGACTTCCGCTTCGCGCCCGCTGCCGTCACTTTGCTTCGGGTCTTCATAGCGGATGGGGAAACGGGCGGCTGCGCCGGGGATGAAGGGACATGCTTCGTCGGCGTCACTGCAGGTCATGACGGCCGCGAAATTGCCTGAGGGATTGGACGGGTCGTCGTAGCGTTTCGACCAGCTCTCCAGCGGTGGAGCGGAGGGTGAAAAGCGCAGGGAAATATGCAGTTTCTGCATATTTTCGCCGGCTTCCTCCTTGAAACCACAGCCGACCAATGCCGCGATGGCATTGGGATGAAAGGCAGTCGCTTCCGTTCCTCCTGAAAAACACTGCACGCCATCGAGCCCGTATCCCCAGGCCGCGACCTGCGCCCAGATTTGCGCCATGTGACTGCGGCGCGAGTTATGCGTGCAGATGAAAATCAGTCGTGCCGTATCGCGCTGCGCAAGCTCTTCCGCGATCCATGCTGCCGTCTGCTCTAGCAATGTTCTGCGGTCCTGCGCGATGAGGTCTGCGCTCTCTCGGAGTTGTGCGAAGGTATCTGCAAGAGCAGGATACAGCTCGTTAAAACGCGCATTATCTGTTGCTGCCGTACTCATACGGTGGCCTCCTTCGTATTGCGGAAATATTTCTCCCTGAAGCGCAGAGCGACACCGACGAGGGCGATGAGGACCGGGACTTCAACCAGGGGACCGATAACAGCGGCGAAGGCGACACCGGAATTGATACCGAAGACGGCGACGGCAACGGCGATGGCGAGTTCGAAGTTGTTGCTCGCGGCCGTGAAGCTCAGTGTCGCCGTTTTTGAATAGTCGGCGCCCATACGTTTGCCCATGAAAAAGCTGACGAGGAACATCACGACGAAGTAAATCACCAGCGGCAGGGCGATGCGAAGGACGTCCATCGGTAACTGCACGATGAGTTCACCTTTCAGTGAGAACATCACGAAGATGGTGAACAGCAGCGCAATGAGCGTGATCGGGGAAATACGCGGTACGAAGCGCGAGTGGTACCACTCCTTGCCTTTCCTGCGTACCAGCACAAAGCGCGTCAATGCGCCGGCGATGAAGGGGATGCCGAGATAGATGAATACCGATTCCGCGATGTCCGACATGGCAACGTCCACCACGGTGCCCTGCATGCCAAGCCACTCAGGCAGCACGGTGATGAACACCCAGGCGTACACCGAGTAGAACAGCACCTGGAAGATGGAGTTGAAGGCCACGAGTCCTGCCGCATATTCGTTGTCTCCGCAGGCGAGTTCATTCCACACGATGACCATTGCAATACAGCGCGCGAGACCGATAAGGATGAGTCCGGTCATATACTCCGGCTGTCCGGGAAGAAAGAGCACGGCGAGACCGAACATGAGTATCGGACCGATAATCCAGTTCTGCACGAGGGAGAGCGAGAGCACGCGCACGTTGCGGAACACGTCGCCGAGTTCTTCATAACGGACTTTCGCCAGCGGGGGATACATCATCAGGATGAGTCCGATCGCGATGGGGATGTTCGTGGTGCCGGACTGAAAACTGTTCCAGAACCCTGCAATGCCGGGTGCAAAATGTCCGAGTCCCACACCCACCGCCATGGCCAGGAAAATCCACACCGTGAGGTAGCGGTCGAGAAAGGAAAGCCTCCGGGGCTGCTGTGCTGCAGGTGTCATGCTTCCTCCCCGGGAATGCAGCACACAAGTTCCGTCGCGTTTTCCAGTGTATTGATGTCGTCGTGATATTGCGCGTTGTCCGCAAAGCCTTCCTTCAGTACTTCAAGCAGGTGAAGGACAAAAGGTGATTCCCGCCGCAGCGTGTAATACATCCAGCGGCCATCCCTGCGTGTGGATACCAGCTGCGCGTGTCGCAATGTCCCGAGATGACGTGACACCTTGGTCTGCGTCATGCCGAGTACCCGCTCAATGTCGCAGACGCACAGCTCGTCACGTTGCAGCAGCAGATTGACGATCCGCAGACGGTTCTCATCCGCCACGGCCTTCAGCACTTCCCCCATTTCCCCGACGTCGTTTACAACAGTGTATGTTTCCATGTTTGCATTTTCCATTTTTCCATATGCACATATTCGCATAGCCGAATATATACATATCACACGCCCTGTGCAACCCCGGCGCGCACGAAGCGTGCCTTCCACTTGCGAAACGCCATGCTTTTCCCGAATATGCAAGCTGCCTCCTTCGGGAAGCGTTGTTTCACATCCACCGAGGGTGCCGCCATGAGAGGCATGCTTTTCCTGCTTTCCCTGCTGATTATCCCCCTGCTGCTGTCCTGCGATGATGACAATGTGATCGAGGCGCTGCCCTCGCGCTACGTGTATTTCGTGGACCAGGCGGGGACGCTGCAGCGTTATGACATCACGCTGAAAAAGGTCGAAAACATGGAACGGACCAACGTCACGCGGGTCACACCTGTGGCGGCAAATGGCATCGTCCTGTTTGAAGTCGCTCCGGGAGCCGAGACACGGTTGTACGGACATTGTGAAGACGGCAGTCTGATTCCCGTACCGCAGCCGGTGACCTCGGGTCCATCAGAAGAATACATCTATGGTGTGGGAGGCGCGGTGCTGAGTCGCGAAGGACATCATGCCGCATGGTCGGTGTACCGTCGTCCCACTGGCTCGGAAGACAGCACGGAGTGGGCGCAGGAACTCTGCCGCTTCGACTGTTCCTCATGGGAGATGAACCGTGTGGACGTTTCCGTGTATGTGCGCGAGCAGTTCGAAGGGACCAACTTCAGTCCTGACATCATCATCGTTCGTGAACTGATGATCAGTGACGACGGTGCCAATGTCATCGTCAGTGTCGACATGATGCAGAAGGAAGGGGGCGTGGCGGTGGACCATCAATCGCTGCTGCTGCGCTGGCAGGGCGATGCGCTTTCGATGCTGCAGGGCAATCGCCAGGGCTTTCACCTCATCGCCTTCGACGGCAGCTGCACCACGCTGTTCTACTCATCCGCGGGGAAAGGCATGGCGCTCGATTGCGCGGGTGGAAACGCCGTGAGCAAGAATTTCAGCACCGACCACAAGGAACTGCTGCGTCCCTCCGCATTCACAAAGCGTACGGGCGAATATCTCGCTTCATACAGCAACGGGGCGCTGCTCGCGCTCGTACGCGTGGACAACGGAGAGAAGACGTCGGTGCTTTCCTCGGTCAGGGATATCACGGCGATGTTCCCCGACATCATTTTCGGGGAATTGCAGGACTGGGCTTCCGTATCACCCGATGGCGAATGGGTGGTCTTCGGATGGATTGGCGACAATACCGAGTACCTCTTCACCGTACGCCGTGACGGAACGGACCTGCGCCAGATCGGCAAGGGACGTTTCCCGATACCCGCAACCATCTCGGATGAAATCCCGCTCTGAGCATTGGAACGCAAGCGCTGCTGACGAGGTACAAGCGGACAGCATTTTATGAAAGGAAGTCACATGCGACGTTTTATCCTGCTTTCGTTTTTTTCCCTGGTAATGTTTTACAGTCCGCTCTCCGCTCAGCGCGTGTTTATTGAAAATACGATCGGGGTGGGTCCCCATGTCGGCTGGTATCAGAGCAACGACGCGGAGGAGGGGGCGCTGTATTTCGGCTTCCAGGGACGCCTGCGCTGGGGACGGAATGTCGGGCTCGAACTCACGCTCGACTATCGTGACAATGAAATGTTCGATGCGGGGAAATTTGATGCCACCCGCCTGAGTGCGGATGTGATGTACATTCCGATTACCGCTTCGCTGATGATATTCGCTCCCCTCGGCAGTTTCCTCAATCCCTACGGCGTGGCCGGGATCGGGTGGTATTACACGCTGACGGATTACGAGCTGATCAATGCCGGTGTCGACGTCCGCCGTCTTCTCGAGAATGAAGACAATTTTGAGATGGGCTATCATTTCGGACTGGGACTGGAAATCCCGTTCTCAGCCAACGTGGCCCTGCACTTTGATGCGCGTTACATTTTTCTCGGTACGGAAATCCGGACCATTCGCGATATCACCACGCTCGATACGGATACCGACAACAGCAATGGTATCATGTTCGGGGGTGGACTCATGCTGTATCTCTGACGCAACCTGTATCTCTGACCCAACGGAAGAATCATGATGAAATCCACGACACGTTTTTTCCTTCTTCTGCTCCCGGCATTTCTGATCCTCCTGCCCGCATGCTCGGCGCAGGACAAGGCGGATGAGGGCGACTGTTTGCACATCGAGGGCGGGGAAATCCATGATTTCGGGACGATCAACCATGGCGAAAAACCCACGCATGCGTTTCGCTTCACGAACACCTGCAGTGATACCATGCGTTTTACGGCAGTGAAGGCGAGTTGCAGCTGCACGGCTGCCATGCCCGACGATGATGTGCTCGCCCCGGGTGAGGATACGGAAATTCGTGTGACCTTCTATCCACCGCGATCGAGTAATGGACATGTGGAAAAATCCGTTTCCGTGTTTGTGAACGATGAGCCGCGGCCGCATTTCGTCCTGCGCATCAAGGCGGATATCGTCTCCGGTTTCCGCACGGAGCCCGAGAAAATCGAGGTCGGCAGTATTCCCGTGGGACGCGAGGCGAAACGCAGCTTCACCATCACGAACCTCGGCGATGCGCCACAGGAAATCGTTGCCGTACAGGCAGTACTCAGCATCGAGGATCGGGGAGATGACGGCAGCGGTCCGCCTGTCGTTCGTCCCGTGACCACTGCATCCTTCTCCCCGGAAAAGTTCACCCTCGAAGCGGGAGCGTCGCAGGAGATTACAGTGCGCTTTACCCCGAAGGTGAAAGGCAAACTGCTCGGCAGCGTGGTGGTGTACAGCGGACCCGAAGCGCGACAGGTGGAATTTACCGGTATGGTTGAATAGCGGCAGATTGCCTGTGAATCAGACAGCGCTTTTGCGCACGAAGTGGCAGCATCCTAACTTGTCTTTTTACTTGATTGGATTAACGGCGTCATGGCACTCAAGGACAAACTGACTTCACGACTCGCGATCAAGATTTACATCGTGCTCTCCAGCCTGTTCATCCTTATGTTCATCGCGGATGCCTGGATCATGCCGGCCCTCGTGCACTCACGGGACGAAATCACCATTCCCGATGTCACGGGGAAAAAGGCCGAGGCGGCCATGGCTCTGCTCGAGAGCAAGGATCTCAAACCGCAGATTTACGACACCGCGTCACACCCGGATATCCCGCCCGGACATGTGGCGTTTCAGGATCCCGTCGCCAACAGCGTGGTGCGGGAGGGACGCAATGTGTATCTGACGGTCAGCGGCGGGGAAGAGCGCATCGCCATGCCGAATCTGCGTGGACGCTCGCTGCGCGACGCGCGTATCACACTCGAACAGATGGAATTCCGCATCGGGAAGGTGAGCTACGAGCCATCGGATCTCCCGGCTGAATCGGTGGTCTCGCAGAACATCGCGCCGGGCAAACGTGTGCCGAAGAACAGTGTCGTGGAAATTACCGTGAGCGGGGGATCGGACATCGAGGTGGAAATCCCGTACCTCGTTGCACTGAGTCTGGATGAGGCGCAGCAGAAATTGCTTGAAAGCGGTCTGCGGCTCGGCAAGGTTTCCTACAGCGAAAACAGCAGTTTCCTCCCGAACACGGTGCTGGCGCAGGATCCTCTCGCGGGCGATCCCATCGCTCCCAATGGCGCCGTCAATCTCACCGTGGCGCACTGACATGACCGTACATGAAATCATGCAGCAGGTCGCCCTGCTGTCCACTGGCGAATACTCGCATAGCGGGGATATCAGTACGATTGAAATCCCGACACCCGGCGGAAGACGGCAGGTGATCTATGGGAAAATTGATCTGATGGGGGATGAGGAAGTTGCGGTGATGTATTCGACCGTAGGACGGGTCAACGAGTGCGTCGACCTGCGGTACCTGCTGCAGCTCAATGCCTCGCTGCGCTACACACGAACGGCACTGCTGGAAGAGGAGGAGGTTGTGCTGGTTGCGATGTTCGACCTGCTGACGACGACGATCAAGGAATGTGCCCGCATGATTCAGGAACTGGCGGCGGTGGCCGACGATCTCGAACGGCGCTGGTACAGCGACGACATCAGCTGAGCAGCCACTCGGCTTCAAAACGCTGCGGCTGCAGCGGCAGAAATCCTTCCCCGTATTTCCCTCCGACATGAAAACCGAGACGCTGTGCGCGTCCGATCAGCGAGTCAAGAAACTCCGGCGTACTGATATATGTCTCCGGTCCATCCTCGTTTTCCCCCGTATAAAACTGCGACGCGTATGCGCGCACGGCCTGCATTTTCTGCTCGAACACCGCGCTGATGTCGATGATGAAGGCCGGTGTGAAGTCGTGGGAGAGCATGTAATAGTAGGCGCGGGCGGGACGCCAGGGCAGCTGCGCGCGTCCGGCAGTGTCGCTGCTTTTCAGCTTCGCGAGTCCCGACGCGAATACGGCATCGCGCACGAGTTCGGAGGCGTGCATGTGATCGGGATGCCGGTCTTCGAAATATGGCAGCATTACGGTGGCGGGACGCCATTGCCGCAGAGCGCGAATGACAGCCATGCGCTGCTCGGGAATGTTGGCGAGTCCGCCGTCCGGCAGATCCAGGTTCTCACGCAGATCGAGTCCGAGAATGCGCGTGGCCTCCGCGGTTTCCGCGGCACGACTGTCCACCGTTCCCCGCGTGCTGAGTTCGCCTCGCGTGAGGTCGATAATACCCACGCGCCGCCCCGCCTGCGAGAGCAGGAGGAGCGTGCCGGCGCAATGCAGCTCTGCATCATCGGGATGCGGTGCGAAGGCCAGGACGTCGAGCTGTGAAGCTTCCATGCTTACCTCTTTTCAAATTTTTTCAGTTCCTCGAGCCTCTTGAGCACGTCCGCGCGGTAGGGATCAATAGGGGATGCAGCTTTCAGGTATGCCTCATACGCCTCGCGTGAAAACTTGAGCTGTCCCTGTTCGGCATAGAACATGCCTTTCAGATACAGGGCCTTCGCGGGGTAGTATGCTCGTTGCGTGGCCTGATCCAGCACGCGTATGGCTTCCCAGATGCGGTTCTGACTGTAGTGGAACGATGCCATGTTGCAGTAGAATTCCTCATTCGTTTGATCGAGCGTGATGGCGTTTTCGTACAGCAGCAGCGCATCGTCGGTTGCACCTTCCCGTGCTCGGATGGTGGCCTGGTTATCGCGGAAGCCGGCATGTGATGGATCGAGGCGCTTGATGCCGTCGATGGCGAGTCCCGACGCTTCACGATCACCGATGTTGAAGGAGGCGATCATCAGCAGACGCAGGAGATACGTGTTCACCGGCATCAGCTGCAGGGAGCGGGTGATGAGTGCGAGTGCGGGACCCCATTGCTCGTTGCCGACATAGCTGGCGGCCTGGCGCAGGAAGAGGTCACCGAGCACGCGGGCACCTTCCTCGTTCTGCGGTGTGGTGACGAGAAGCTGCGTCAGCTCACGCACCGCGCTGCTGTCGTCGCCCGCCATCACGGCCGCTTTTGCGCGGAGCACGGTGTTGCGTTCCTGGAACAGCGTCTGCGTCAGCGTCCGCGTACTGTCATCTGCCGAAGCGAGAAGACGGTCAGGCGGAGTGCGCTGTGCGAACAGCTGCATGATATCCACGAACGTCCCCTGCGCATCGAATCCGCCGCGTTGTGGCAGCATGTCGAACATGCCATACGGCGGGAGTCCCCCGGCAAGTCGTTCCATGCCCGCGCGATTGGCGCCGTAGGCGGAGAGCAGGGATGCATAACTCCCGAGTTCCGCACGGCGGAAATGCAGTTCCATGTCTTTCGACTCGTGCATCAGCGATTCGAAACGCGCACGTGAGGGCTGGTCTGCGGCAAAGGCGCTGTTGGAAGCGATGATTCCGACCATGGCATTTTCCGGATCCGGCGTCGAGATCCAGAGCTCCACTGCAGGGAAGACTTCCGCTGCAGCGGAGAAGACGGGACGCAGTCCGTCGAGCGGCATGCGCGCGAGCGAAATCCACTGCGCCATGATGCCCTTCTCACTGAGGTGGTCCGAGATAGCCTGGAACCAGGCGGTGGTGAACAGCTGTGGGGCGGGACCCGCTTCAGCCAGTGGTTCGGCGGAAATGATCACATCGACTTTTTCATCAGTGCGCGCGAGGTATGCTTCGATGCGTTCGTTGTGGAGGCTGACGTTTTCGAGCCAGGGACGAGGACGCGCGGTGGTACGAGTGGCATCCGAGAGGTGCAGGATCGCCGCCGAAGGTTCGACGACGGTGACCGAAGAGGGCTTGTGCATCTGCACTGCCTCGATCGGGATGCTGCTGCCGAGTCCGAGCACGAGCACCGAAGCATCTTCCGGTCCCATGAACATCGGGAGATGTCCCATTCGATACAGGTCGCTCTGCACGGCGCGCGACGCCTGGGTGAGCGTTTCCTGCTGATTCCAGAACAGCGCATGGAAGCGGTCGTCATAATCGCGCGATTGCTGCAGCGTCATTTTCCCGGCGGGAGTCGCTTCCTCTTCGACGATGCGGAACGCCTGCGGATTGAAGAAGTTGTGAAATCCGGGCGTCTGCAAACCGGTGAGCAGCAGCAGATGCGCGGCCCACAGCGAAGCCGCGATGATCCATCCCGTTTCGCGTCGATAGCGGCGCAGCAGGAGATACAGCGCCAGCAGCGACAGCAGTCCGGCGGCACCAACGCCAATCCACGTGAAGAAGACGAGTCCATTGAGAATGAGAAATCCCACAATGCCCGCAGTGAGCAGCGTTTCGAGCATGTACTGAGAAAGTACCGGGGTATCGGGTTTACGAATATGTGCGAAACCCATGGCGGCAAAAAACACCGCGCCGAGCAGATGCAGCATGAGCATCTGCGCTGCCGCATCGGCCACCGCGCCCTGGTAGTACTCCGTATACATTGAAGGATACCAATCGGCCACATAGGAAGCGGAAAGATTGATCAGCAATCCCGCCGCGAAAATCAGCGCTACGATACCGACGATAAGTCCCTGCGCCCTGCGTGCGGTCATGAGTCCCACCTGCCATCCGAGTCCCATCGCAATCAGCAGCGCTGCGGGCATGCGCGCCAGCATTCCTTCCGAAATCGCGGGCATCTGCGCCATTTCATAGAGATACCAGGGCAGAACGAAGGTAATCAGCAGCGGCACGGCATACTGCACTGTTATCCACGGCGACGGCAGGCGCAGTTCCTTTTCCTGTTTGCGCACGGCTTTTTCGTCCGGCGCCTTGTCCTTCGGGAAATTGAACACCAGCGGGAGGGAAGCAGCGGCCTGGATGAAGAACAGCAATCGCAGATCCATGCCCGTGGTGAGCAGCGTCATCCCGAGCGCCCCGAAGCCTGCCCCGAGCAGCAGCCAGGGCAGACGGTCGCCTTCTTCCTCGCGCTGGGCCTCAGCAGCGGCGAGCGCGGCGAGGGGGAGTCCCGCCCCGATGCCATAAATCACCGTGAGAATGAGCAGTGGGACGATGGAAGACTGTCCATCAACGAACGCGAGATTGTCTGTTATCGAGTAGAGTCCCATCACTCCCGCCGGCAGCAGCAACGCCAGCGTTGTAGGCAAATAGCGGCGAAGGGAGGAAGGAAAGAGGGAAAAGAACCACGTACGCTGGCCCGTGAGCAGCGCGGCCACAAAGGGGATAATTCCGAGAACGAGCGGAAAGACGCCCCAGTAGAGGGTTGGGAAGAAAAAAGAGTGTGCGGCTGTCCAGAACGCGATCATGGCCCCGGCGGCGACGCCGGTCAGCAGGCGGTATTTCACGTGGGCTCCCGTCTGATAGAGAAAACAGGGTCAATCCCCTAACATACGCAACCGGCGCGCTTTCCTCAAGGTGAATGGGGGCTCCCTCGAGGTGCCGGGGTGTCCCTGATGCTGCAGCCGTCCCCTTTCTGGCGTGCGAGCCTCGTTTGAGGGGGGTATAAAAGAAGGCACTTGCACAGGTCGGGCCGCTTCCGTATACTTGTTGTCCTGTCCCGCACGATGGCTGCAACGCATTGTGCAGGGGTGGAGTATCCGTCCCACCTGAGAAAACTATTGACTCTGGACGGATTGTTTCTTACATTTAATTCTGCTTTGACTGAAGCAGAATTTTCGATGAGATATCATCAGGAGAACGATCGTGGCGAAGAAACAGACATTTGCCGACAAGTCGAAGGCGAAGGACAAGGCTGAAGGAGTATCCATCAAGGCCATCGTGTCCATTTACGACGAGGACACCAAGTCCTGGAAGTTCCGCGAGCGCATGATGCGTGTCGCGAGCGTCAATGACCTGCAGAACATGAAATTTTAATTGGTGATACAATGAAAGAAAATTTGCATCCGCGCTATCACAAATGTGAAGTGACGTGCAGCTGCGGCTCGACCTTTGTCACGCGCTCGACGCGCGAGACGCTGAAAATAGAAATCTGTTCGCAGTGCCACCCGTTCTACACGGGCAAGCAGAAAATCATCGACTCGGCAGGCCGCGTTGAGAAATTCAATCGCCGTTATGCCAAGTACAACGAAGCCAAGAAGAAGGAGAGTCAGAGCGCATGAGACCCCAGAGACGTGGCGGCCGCCGCCGTTCGAATGTTGCAAAGCGCCGTCCCGATCCGTTCCGCGGACAGGACGTCATTTACATCGACTACAAGGAAAGCAAGTTCCTCGAGCGCTTCACCAACGACCAGGGCAAGATTCTCCCGCGCCGTCTGACCGGCCTGTCTGCAAAGAATCAGCGTCGCGTCGTTGAAGCGATCAAGCGCGCGCGTTACATGGCCTTCATGCCGTTCGTGGGCGAAGGACTCAAGTAAGCAATCGATAAACGAAGAGGATAGATCAATGGCTCGCAAATGTCAGGTGACGGGTAAAGGTCCGCTGGTTGGAAACCACGTTTCCCACTCGCACAACCGCGTCAAACGCCGTCAGCTCCCGAATCTTCAGAAGAAGAAAATCTATATTCCGGAGCAGAAGCGCTTCGTGACCGTGCGCATCAGCGCCCGCGCCCTCAAGACCATCAACAAGAACGGCGCCTTCGTCACCCTTCAGAAGGCCGGCCTGTTGTAATCTCCCCCTTTCTGCCCTCCCTTCCCGGGAAATATGCAGAAAGTGCATAAAATGTATGAGTGAAGAGCGCCCCTCTGTGTTTCGACGCAGAGGGGTGTTTTTTTATAGGGGTTGGTTGCGGACAAAATAGCCTCTTATTGCGCCTGACACAAATTCGATGGTATCTTGCGCGGAGTTCGCTTTCGGGCGCATTTCACGCCATCCCGCGGAGAAATATGCAGAAAGTGCATAATTATTCATTCATGAGAGGGCAGGTATGAGGACATTCTGGGGATTTGTCATCGGCATGGCAGGGATTTACCTGAAGACCGAGTATGGTCTGGAAGATGGTGCAAATGGCCAGATCGCACTGTACGTGTTTTCCGAATTGCTCATCGTCACTGGCGGAGCAATGTTTTTTCTCAAAGGCCGTTCAGGAATCGGGTGGGGATGGGGCTACAGCATTATGATCGGAGTGGTCGGTGCGGTAAACATTTTCTACGCGCTCACGGATGTCCCTCGAGTAGAATGGGTTGTTTACTCCATTTACGGATTTGCGTTGCTACTCATCGGTTGGAGGCAATTGAGTATGGAGAAGGAAAAGGAATCCGAAGCCGGGGTAACGTGATGAGAGTTGGAAATAGATCATGTCTGACGCTTCTGTGCGTTGCTGCTCTGTTTATCTGCGCTTGCAGCGATCGTCCCTCTGCTGAAGAGGCCGCGCAGTACATGAAAGAACACCCGCATCCACTGAAGCTGATGATGACGGATTCGAGTATTGTAGCGCAGTATGCAGGCAAGGGAGTGCTTGAGAATTACCGTTTAACCCTCTGGCAACCGGATAAGGAAGGTATGTTTCATATCGTGGACAAGATGAGGATAGCCTGCGCACCAATTCATATGGGCGAGAAGCACGAATGGTTGTTTTCCGAGCTCGGCATCGACACTCTCATTCCAGGTTCGACCCTTCATTACGGTAATCGACAGATCGACAGCAGCCAGTTCGGCTATGCATGGACACTGAAGAAGGATACTATAGTTCCAATACTTGTCTATTAAATCTGAGTTGTTTCCCATGGTCAATAGAAGAATAATCCTTTTCGGTTTCACAATGTTGTGTGTCTGCGGGGTGCTTGCCGCACAGACGCCACAGGTGTATACCGCCGGGGAAATCAGGAAGGTCATGCGTGATGGAGATTTACGTCCGACGATGGATTTGACGGACTTCGCCCCGGATGCCCCTGTGTACGCAATTGGTCCGGTTGAAGGACTGCAGGGCGAGATCACAGTCTGGAACGGGCGTCCGTCAATCGCTCGTGTGCAGTCTGACACCGTGTCCGTCGCCAGCACGTTCGAAGTGCGTGCCAGCTTCCTTGTTTACGCCGAAGTCCCTTCCTGGCAGGAGGTACCCATTCCCGCAGAAGTTCAGGATCTCGCCGGCCTAGAAAATTTTGTCGCCCGAGCAGCAGTCGAACACGGAATTGATGTGAATGACGCCTTCCCGTTCGGCGTTCGCGGCGTTCTGCCCTATGTAGCATACCACGTCGTGAACAAGACCGATACCACAACGCACAGCAGGGAAAAGTGCGAGCAGGTGCAGGTCCATTTCTCGCTGGAGAATGCCGACGTACGCCTCCTCGGCTTCTACTCGGACCATCATCACGGCATTTTCACGCATCATGGCAGCAACATGCACGTACATATGGTGACAGCGGACGGCAGGAAATCCGGCCATCTCGAATCCGCAACACTCAGCAGCAACGCCGTACTGCTCCTTCCCAAGCTGTGATTCCGTCGCACATCTATTGCATCAGCCACGCCGATTTGCTATCTTTGAAATCAGCCTAATGGCATCCCCGGAGAGGTGGGTGAGTGGCTGAAACCAACGGTTTGCTAAACCGTCATACTGGGAAACTGGTATCGAGGGTTCGAATCCCTCCCTCTCCGCAAAGCAAAAGCCCCGTCAACTGACGGGGCTTTTATCGTTGTGGAGCACTCCGGAACCTCAATGAGAACAGCGTGAGTTTTGAGTGCGAGGGCTGTGATATCAAGGGGTTGCAATAATTACGACGAGCGTATTGTTATCGTAGTTTCGTGTCCAATGGAATGGGCTGTATCCACCAGGATTCACCTGATGATGGATGTTTATTGGATGTTTTCGGTGGGCGAATTACCGCAATAGTATCATCCTCCGCGTCTGATTCTGCCCATCTGCGAGTAGAATCGTGATTCCCCATCACCGTAGACCTCCATGCCGTCCACTCTAACGATCTCGCGTGCATGGAATTAAGGCGGGATGTTCTTTCCGAAGATCGAGTTCGGAATCGATTTCAGAGAGAATGGTCTTGCATCTCGGCGGCACGCTGACGAACTTGCTGCATAGCTGGACCACTCGGAGGGACATTTTCATGCCACGCCTGATACTCGCTGTCTTCACTTTCTTCTTCCTCGTAGGTATACCCGAGCGCACCCAGTGCAACAATGAAGAACTTGATTCCCTGTCGCTTCAGCAAGCCCAGGTGTATCTCGATTCGTTGTGGGCAATCTACGAAGTCAGGGATACGGATGAGGATTACGCCCGCAAACGTATGCACGCCTTCCTCGATGCCTGGGCTGATGAGGGAAGGAAGGAAGTGTCGAACAGTCCTCGAGATAGCATGGCGAAGCTTTGCGATGAGGTGATCAATATCACTTTCAGGCCCCGCTTCCCTCATCTCGCTGAACACTACAGACCAGAAGACAGCGCGCAATTAACGAGTCAGGGTGAATACATCGTTGTCCGCGATAGTATTAGATATTCAGTTGCAGAAGACGCGATGGATTGGGATACTCTTGCATCGCAATCTTATTGGGAGCCGATGGTCACGGGTAGGATCCTCAGTCAACTGACATACAGGAAGTGGCGGCCTCGTCTTCAATCCCCGCGCAAAGTTCTCTATCTCGATGAAGGCCGGAACGTTGCCTTCCGGGCGTTCCTCAATGGCCATACGGATCTGCAGGACTACAGGTTTAAGAAATCAGAGAACGACATTCGCTTCACATGGGTCGACAGTTTTTTCCCGATATGTCCCGGTCACTGGGGTGATTACTACGGCTTACCGACGCTGAAAGCTGTTGGTCGGTTTATCTTTTCTCCATCGATGAAGAAAGTGATAGTCTCCATCGCAGATGGTTGCTTCACCGGGTCCAAAGCAATCCTGATCCAGAGAGATGACGGCTGGCAGCAGGAAACTACATTTGGTCACTGGGTGGAGTGATTTCGAGTGGAGCACACACACTCCAAATTGCATGCAACAATGCGACACTTTCCGGAAGGCTGCTGGGCGACCGTGGATGTTTATTGGATGTACGGGTGTTCGACATGTGCTGGAAGACCTGTAAATAAGGGGGGCTCGTTATCATGATCATCGGAGGTTCTATGAAGTGGGTGATGTATTTGTCGGTAATGATTGGACTGCTCATCATTGGTGCAGGATTTACGTATGCTCCTTACTTCGCGTGGTGTGAGTACGAAGATCTGCAGGGCGGTACGAAGATTGGCAGGCATTTTACATTCAGTCCTCCATCGAAGGAACAGGCGCTACGTGAATTAAAGGATGCCTTGCCTCACATCAATGTCACTGATCACTGGAAGGAGAAAGTAGCAGCAACGTACACTGAGCCCATGACACCATTGCAGCGACATCAGGGCATAAGCTCGATTTTTGTCGGCTCAGCTTTTATTGCCTTCCCATTTCTGTACCGATCGAGAAAGAGAAAATCTCAGAATAGGATAGCCACGTGACAGGAGAGAGGATATGCAGATCAGAATCGGGATCGCGAGCATCGCTGTTGCCCTGCTGCGATAGCGCACCTGGTAATCACGTCCCAGAGCGTCAAGCACGGTCAGTCTCACCTACGTGTATTATTGATCCCTGGTTTCGATCAGTTCGTAGTGGGCGGCTTCCTGGTCCCAGCGTTTCAGAACCTTCTGAGCGACATCGGGGACATACGATTTCCTGTAGTCCTCTCCCTGGAAGTCGATGACGTTCTGAATCGAATCGAAAGTCATGATGGTTACGAATTCCACTTCCTCAGAATGTTCTGTTCTCAACACTATCACCTGTCGAAAGCCGGGAATGTTCTTCGCTTCGATACCAGGCAATACCGTGTTACTGAGAACCTCCTGGTATGCATCTGCATTCTCCAATGTGGTCCATCCATGCCATACGCGTTTGATACTCATACGCTCCTCGCTGTTTGGGCTTTGACGTGATAGCTGAACCGCCATGCCGTTTGGATGGTTCCGGGCGGGGACCGCTGAGCCGTCGCGTATGGTATCCGAGTGCTTGTGCTCCAGGACTATTTCTGATACACCGTGATGTCTGCTGTCATAAGGCTGTTGCCCTGGGCATCACGAAACACAGCTTGTGGGAGATTGTACTGCCCCAGCGACCTGTTGTAAAAGATAACGCAGGGTTCGTTTTCCCTCGTTGACAGATTTTGAACAAGACCATCCAATTCAAATTTGTCAATCAACCACATGATATCGTTTAACCGTGATCCGGATAATTTCCAATACCCCATGAGGGTATCAGGTTCATTTCCCCAACTCGTTGTCCAGTTTGCGTCTGTTTCGAGGCTGAAATACTGCGCTCTTTCAAACCGCAATACCGGCGCTTCTGCCCACGATACCCGGATGGTGCCATTCCATGTGAATCTGAGGAACCACCCCCCGGCTCCGGCATCCGTTGGGGAGTCCGCGTCATCGGAACATGCAGGCAGAACTGAAGCGAATAGCAGTACAGCACAGACCAAAACGTACTTGCTGAGCTTTCCATCGGAGTACATTGGAAGCCATTTTCTTGGTGGAGCAACGCTTTCCAACGTTACAGTATCACCTCTTTAGATTCAAGAGGGGGGTCCTTCAAAGCAAGAAGGACGATTTTATGGTTTTCTTCTCTTTAGAGGTTGTATTAACGTAGTGTGAAAATGTGATCGTTGTGCAGAATTACTAATGGGTGGATGTATGCGAAACTGGCCGAAGAGGTATTCCATCGTATTGGCGCTGGGTCTGCTGCTCGGGATGCTCCCGGTATCCAGTCTGCAGGCACAGTCGTATGCCGTTGTCGTCAAGGGAGGATACAGCGATTACGGAGAAGCATGCATCGGAGGTATTGGAGGTGGAGGGTGCGAGTGGAACTGGGAACGTGGTCCCATTCTCGGAATTGGAATCCGCAGGCGCACAAGTGAATCGTTCGCCGTTGAGGCTGTCCTGGATTATTCCTGGCATCGATACCGCGGAGGGGAATGGGAAATGAATCTCGTCAATGAGCCGTGGAATCGTATCCTGGAATTGAATGCAATCGCACGGTATTCGATTGCGCTGTACCGGCCGGTGTATTTCAATCTGCTTGGGGGAATGGGGCTGTCGTATCAGGACAAGGATGACCTGGTCCGTGAGTATGACGGACAAGTCTATACCACCGCCGGTGTGGAATCTTTTCATGTCAGCGGTGTGCTTGGCTTTGCGCTTGAAGGACGCGTCGCTGATCGCATCGAGCTGTCGCTGGAGGGAACATGGCATATGCGGTATTACATCTCTCCCACCGTACAACTTGGGATCGCGTACGTTATCGACCCTGACTAGCAGTACCGACCACGGAGAAAGGTCGTGTACCCGTGCGCAGCTGTTCATGTTCATTGTTCTGAGCTGCGCACAGGAATCCCGCGCAGGCTGACCACGCCCAGTCCCCCAATCTGCTTTCCTCCCTTGTATTTGTACCCTTCCCGGTATATCTTCCTACTGTCCAATTTGCTTACAATTTTATTCTAGCGCGGCGGAACTGTTCCGCCTGCAGTGCGCTGATATCTTTATTCGCAAGGAGCGTATTCCATGGCAGTATACCCTACCGAGGAAAAAAAGCGTGTTGCCGTGCTTGGCGGAGGATTGGGGGCATTGACCGCTGCGTTTGCGCTGACGAGCCCCGAGAATCCGGATGCACACAAATACGAGGTCACCGTCTATCAACTGGGATGGCGGCTTGGAGGAAAAGGTGCCAGTGGACGCAACCAGGCTATTGCCGATCGTATCGAGGAGCACGGCCTGCATGTGTGGATGGGTTTTTATGAAAATGCCTTTGCCGTCATGCGCGAAGCCTACGCGGAATGGAAAGGTCCGGGAAATCTCTTCGGGGATTGGAGAAACGCCTTCACGCCGCAGAGCTACGTACCGTACCAGGAGTATGTCGAAGGACAGTGGCGCACCTGGGCGATTGACTATCCGATGAACACGGGACTGCCCGGTGACGGAAGCGAACTTCCCTCGCTGTGGGACTATGTCGAGATGCTGCTCGGCGAACTCTGGGATATGCTGACACGGCATCAGCTCGTCGACGCTGCGAAAGAGACATCGCACAAGCCTGCTTCATGGCTGTCAAAACTATTTCATCACGCCGTCGAGGATGTTGAGGGCGAGCTTGCCAAAGCCGGGGGAATGCTGCTAAGGCATGCGCTCGATTTCGCACGCCTCCTCGACGCGGATCCGAAACAGCACGATCCGAAGCAGCACTCGAAGCTCGATGCACTGCTCGGGAAATTTCTGCACTGGCTGTGGGAGACGATCGGCAAGGATGTGGAGAACGACGACACGCTGCGCCGGCTGTGGATCCTCGTGGAACTGGGCGTCGCAAATCTTCGCGGCGCCATTGCTGAAGGGGTGTTCACGAAGGGACTCGGCGTTTTGAACCGTTACGAATACCGTGATTTCCTCAGGAAATACGGGGCTTCCGAGCTGACGCTTTCGTCCGTCCCGGTGCGCGCTATCTACGATCTGTATTTCGCGTTCGAGGACGGCGACATTGACCGCCCGAACATCGCCGCCGGTGTGGCCCTGCACGCGATCATGCGCATGGTCTTCACCTACAAGGGCGCCATCTTCTGGAAGATGAACGCCGGGATGGGCGACACGATCGTCTCGCCGATGTATGCCGTACTGCGCCAGCGCGGGGTCAAGTTCAAATTTTTCCACCGCGTCACCGATATCGAGGACGATGGCAGCGGTGCGATCTCAACGCTGCGTATGATGCAGCAGGTCCGTCTCCGCAAACCCGACACCGAATACGATCCGCTGATCATGGTTGATGGACTCGCCTGCTGGCCAAGCGAGCCCCTGTATGATCAGATCGACGAAGCGCAGGCAAAGAAGCTGCAGGCACAGAACATCGACCTTGAGTCGTTCTGGACGCCGTGGAAGGATGAAGGGGAGGAGGAAGCTCTCACGCTGAATAAAGGTGAGGACTTTGATCTCGTCGTGCTCGGGATGCCGCCCGCGGTGCTGCGTACCGTGATGTCGGAATCGATTCGCGCACGTGCGGACTGGAGGGCCATGCTCGATAACGTCGGCACGGTGCAGACCATGGCTGCACAGCTCTGGATAGAGAAGGACCTCGCGGAAATGGGCTGGAATGCTCCGAGTCCGATCACCACGGCATACGCCGAACCGCTCGACACCTGGTGCGATATGTCGCATTTGCTCGTCCGCGAGAGCTGGAAAGCGCCATATCTGCCGAAAGACATCAGCTACTTCTGCGGACCCATGCAGGATCCGCCATCGATTCCCCCGCCCGGTGATCATGCGTTTCCGGGACGCGAGGCCGACCGTGTGAAGGACGCCGCGATGCAGTGGTTCGACGCCGAACTGGCGCACTTCCTTCCTTCCGCAGCTCCGGTGGTCAATCCTGCAGGCTTCGATTACAACCTTCTTGTGGATACCGCGCCTGGCCGCAGCGGGAGGTCGCGCTTCGATTCGCAGTACTGGCGCGCCAACTGTGATCCTTCGCACCGCTACACGCAGTCCACCGCGGGCAGCATCGAACATCGTCTCGCCGCTGGCGCCTCCGGCTTCGACAATCTCATCTTATGCGGCGACTGGATCGACTGCATCATCAACGTCGGCTGCGTCGAATCGACGGTCATGTCGGGTCTGCTCGCATCGCGCGCGATCTCGGGATACCCGGAGACCATCGTCGGCGAAAACATCAGGTCCTGACGGAGAACAATGAATATGAAAAAACGCATTGCAGTACTCGGCGGGGGACTCGGATCCATGACGACGATGTTTACGCTCATGGAGGATCCCGACTGGCGCGAGAAATACGAGTTCACCGTATATCAGCTCGGGTGGCGGCTGGGCGGCAAAGGTGCGAGCGGACGAAACAGCAACTTCGGCGAGCGCATCGAGGAACACGGTCTGCACATATGGCTCGGCTTCTATGAAAACGCGTTTCGCATGATCAAACGTGCATACGCAGAACTGGATCGTCCCGAAGGCTCACCGCTGCGCAACTGGCAGGACGCCTTCAAGCCGGGGAATCTCATTGTGTTCACCGAGCACATCGACGGAGCATGGAAATACTGGCCCATCGAATTCCCGACCAATGATGAGGAACCGGGCACGGGCGGTGTTCTGCCGACCGTGTGGGACTATATCCACATGCTCATCGAGATGATGCACGGGCAGGTGCACGACAGTTCAGCACTCGATGAGCTGCTTCAAAGGAAGCACGGGCACGGATTGCACGGTATCATCGAGAAATTCGTTCATGATCTCGAACATGTCGGTGCCACCGCCGCCGAGTTCGCAGGACTCGCTTTGCTCGAGGAAGCCAGGCGTCTCTCCAAACGGCTCGATCCCGATCCGGCTACGCATGATACCTCGCAGCATCACGTGCTTCTCGGTCTGGTCGATGGTTTCATGAAATGGCTCCGCGAACTCCTCGAGCATGAACTCGACGAGCACGACGGTCTGCGCCGACTCTTTATCATGCTCGACCTGGCGTACGCCATTGTACGTGGCATCATCACCGACGGCGTTCTCGAACGGGGATTCTCCGCGATCAACGATGTCGAGTTTCGCGCGTGGCTTGCACGTAATGGCGCTTCGATGGAATACAGCGTGCATTCTGCACCCATTCAGAGCATCTATGACCTGGTGTTCGCGTACGAACGCGGCAACACCACCGATCCCGCCTGTGCCAATCTGGAAGCGGGCACGGGGTGTTACGGCATGCTGCGCATGCTGCTCACCTACAAAGGCTCCCTGTACTGGAAAATGCAGGCGGGCATGGGCGATACGATTTTCACGCCGTTCTATGAGTTGCTGTGCAGGTATCCGGACAATATCCGTATCGCATTTTTCCATCAGGTCACCAGCATCGATTCCGACGACGGCGAGCGTGTCACATCGATCAACGTCTTTGAACAGGTGCGGTTGCGTGAGGGGATAGACAAGTACGAGCCGCTCGTCGAGGTGAAGGGACTCCCGTGCTGGCCATCAGCGCCACTGTATGACCAGCTCGATCCGAAGGATGCCGAGGAACTGCAGAAAGAGAAAATCAATCTTGAATCGTTCTGGTCCCCCTGGCGCGACAAAGCGGCCGAACGCACGCGAACGCTGCGGGTGGACGAGGACTTTGACGAGGTCATCTGCGGCATTCCACCCGCCATGCTCACGCATCTGCTTGCGGATTCCATCAAGGAAAAGCCGGCATGGTCCGCGATGCTTGCCGCGGTGAAGAGCGTGCAGACGCAGGGTATGCAGCTGTGGCTGGCACCCGATCTCAAAGGATTGGGGTGGACGACGACGGATACGCCACTCCTCGGTGCATACGTCGAGAAAGAAAGTACCTGGGCGGACATGAGTGATCTCATCCAGCGCGAGAACTGGCCCGCTGATGCGACACCAAAATCACTGGCATATTTCTGCGGTGTGTTTGAAGAGGTGGACAGCATTCCACCATGGACGGACTCCGATTTTCCGGCGCAGGAGTACGCTCGTCTTGGGAGCGATGTGACGGCGTGGCAGTTGTCAAATATCGCGACACTCTGGCCGGATGTCGTCGACTCCAATGGAGGCTTCAAGCCCGGCGTTCTCCTGTCACAGTATCTGCGCGCAAACATCGATCCGAACGAACGCTACGTGCTCTCGGTCGTAGGCAGCACGGCGCACCGCCTGGAAGCGGGAGGGTCGGGACTCAGCAACATGGTTCTTGCCGGTGACTGGGTGCGCAACATTATCAACGCCGGGTGCGTGGAAGCTGCCGTGATCGGAGGTATGCGTGCTGCGCGGGCCCTCTCCGGCCGACCGGTTCACATTATCGGGGAGGAACACGGCCCCGAAGGGACGGCCTGACATGGCGGTTTACGGAATCAGTGACTACGAGGCACCGATGGTGCCGCTCGCCGTTTCGAATGCCGCCGTGGATGCGTTGCTGCCGAGCGGACTCGTCCGCGCAGAGCAATCGGCGACGCCGCCGGGGACGCATCCGATACTCCTGCCGCTCGCCCATAATTACAACACGCGGCCGAGCTGGCTGCCGCTTTTCAGTCTTGACTACCTGGAGTACAGTGTGGTGATTCCGTATGTGGCACGCAGCGGATCGGCGTCGCTGCTCACATATATTCCGATTCTCTTTCTCAATAAGTTATTCCCCATACTCCTCGGGCGCCTGGTGTACGGTTTTCCGAAGAGGAGTGCACACATCGCCTCGGCACCGCCACTGTATCAGGCGAACCTGTCCTCGGGCACCACGCTCGTCGAAGCGGACCTCCCGGCATACGGCGACGCGCTGCCGCCCGCGGAGTACCCGCATTTCGCGCAGATCGATCCCATGCTGCGTTTCCCCATCGTGACACGGTGGATGGGACTGCTGTACGTCTGCTCAGACATGAACTGGGAACTCGACACCGCGGCACGCATACGGCCGGTGTCTGGTGAGCTGCTGCTAACGGAAGATTTCATCCCGAATCTGGAAGAAAGGCGCTTCACGATCAGCGGCATCGACCGCCAGCCGCTCGGCGCCTTTCTCCTGACAACCCAGTGGACCTTCAGTCTCCCTCACTTTTGCGGAAGCTGAACGAACTCGGCGATCTTGCGTCCCTCGCCAAGCTGCAGATCATACTGCATGCGCGTTGAGACGAACGTCGGCACGGTGGACCCGGTGAAACCGAAATCCTTTACAATCGGGTGACTCTGGTAGTCCGCGATCTCAAGTTCCCACGGATCAAAACGCACGCTCATGCCATGCAGGTTGCTCATCGTCAGATCGAATTCGACAATCGCCTGATAGCAGGCACGCGTGCCGTCGGCGGCATCGCGAAACTGCTTGAGGGCGACGACCGGCATGCGTCCCTTGAAGAGATCCTCGATCGCGCTTGTGAGGAAATGGAGATCGGGCAGCACGAATTTGTGATGTTCCTTCGGCAGGCGCGCGAGTGCGGTGCGCACCGTCTCTTCCAGCGTTTGCAGTTCCGTATGATCACCCGATGCCGGGTTGGCGGGACGCAGTGTAAGCAGACGCTGCATGGTCGCCTGGCTGTCGTAGCCGTAATGCGCGACCACGGTAGTATCGACGGTGAACGGTGCTTCGGGCGTCTGACCGAGCGACACGTTGGCAATGGCCTTCGGGAAACCGTAGATGATTTCACCCGCCAGCATGGCCGGCGGACTGTCGACGAAGATGTACGGCGTAAACCAGGCAAAGCGGTCGGCGATGAACACACCGGCTTCCTCTCGTCCCGCCACCGTGAGCATCCACAGAATGGCCTCATGCTCTTCGAACCACGCTTCCGGCGGTCGTTCGGCATGCGTTTGCGTCAGGTGCGAGAACGAGAGCATGACGAAGGACGAAAACGGGCGGTAGATCGTCTTGCCATCGCCCAGCGTGGCGAGCGGCGTATTGAGATAGCGGTCGCACATGGCCGCGAGGGCGTTGATGTCGGCCTGCAATACGTAGCAGTGCGAGTCTACGTCCTTGACGAGAAACGGCTGGCAGAACACCTGTTCGCCTCCGCGTGTGATATATGGTGGGTATGCTTGCTGCATGAACGTCCACCTCCTTTGCGTGTAGTTGTGGTGTGTACAGACTGTCGTCGTGTGATCGGTTTGCGCGGTCGAACAGACGATATCCGCGCCGCACATTCGATGTCATAGGATTGATTGATACGGACTAATATATGCCGCGAACGCAGACGCGCAAATCAGCTGCGAGGTGCGGCAAGCTCAGCGCTCCCGGATTCGTTATTTCCAACACGAGGTTTTCAATGCGTACGATTAAAGGATACACACTCGAGGAAACACTTTACGACGGCTCACGCACGCTCGTGCGAAGGGGGCGCCGCGACAGTGACGGTGAACGCGTCGTCGTGAAATTCCTGCGTTCCGAGTATCCGGGCGCGCGCGACCTGGCGCGGCGGGAGAGGGAGTTCGAGATTCTTGGCCGCATCACGTCGAACCGTGTCGTGCGCGCCATTGCGCTTGAAACCGCCGGGAACGGGAAAGCGCTCGTTCTTGAAGATTTTGGTGGTGTTTCTCTGGCCAGTGTGCTCGCTGAGCGGCAGCCTGAGATCTACGAGTGCCTCGACATCGCGATACGCATCGTTGAAGGAATCGCCGCGATTCACAAGCATCACATCATCCACAAAGACATCAATCCGGGAAACGTGATATACGCGTCCGGCACCGGCGAGCTTCGCATTGCCGATTTCGATATCGCCTCGATGCTCTCGCGCGAACAGCCGGAGATTCTTCATCCCCGGAGGCTTGAAGGGACGCTGTCTTTCCTCTCACCGGAGCAGACGGGTCGCATGAATCGCGCGATTGACTATCGCTCGGATTTCTACTCGCTCGGTGTCACGCTTTACGTGCTGCTTACGGGCCGTCGGCCATTCGATACCGTTGATCCGCTCGAACTTGTGCACAGCCACATCGCACGCACTCCACTCCCGCCGCGCGAAGTGAATCCCGATGTCCCTGCGGTGCTCTCCGACATCGTTCTGCGTCTGCTGGAAAAGACGCCGGAAGCACGCTACCAGAGTGCTATCGGTATCTTACACGATCTCGAAAAATGCCGCGACCTGCTGCGTCGCGATGGAATGATTACGCCGTTCCCTCTCGGAACACTGGATGTCTCCGAGCGCTTCCAGATTCCGGAACGGCTCTACGGCCGGGACCGTGAGACCGCGCTGCTCCTTGAAAGTTTCGACCGCATCGCGAAGGGGAGCACAGAGCTTATGCTCGTCTCGGGCATTTCCGGTATTGGCAAAAGCGCCCTCGTGCATGAGATCCACAAGCCGATCGTGGAGCGGCGCGGGTATTTCGTGGTTGGCAAATACAACCAGTTCGGGCGCGCGCAGCCGTACAGCGCGATCATCCAGTGCTTTCAGGAACTCGTGCGGCAGATACTTACAGAGGATCCTGACACCATCGACGCCTGGCGCGAGCAGCTCAGCAGGGCCCTGCTCACGCTCGGCCAGGTTGTGGTGGATGTCATTCCCGAAGTCGCCGATATCATCGGTCCCCAGCCACCCGTGCGTGAGTTGTCTCCTTACGAATCGCAGAATCGCTTCAATGCCGTCTTCCTGAAGTTCGTGCACGTGTTCATGCGTGCCGATCATCCGCTCGTGATGTTTCTCGACGATCTGCAGTGGGCGGACACCGCCTCGCTCAACCTTCTTCACCTGCTGCTCACTGATCCGAAATCCGGCTACCTGTTTCTCATCGGGGCCTACCGGAGCACCGAGGTTGCAGCCGGACACCCGCTGACGGCCATCCTCGCCCGTCTCGAGCAACAGCAGGCGCCGATACAATCCGTGGAACTCAATGCATTCGAACCGGCGCATGTTGAAGAGTTGCTCTCCGATACGCTGCGCCGGCCGAAAGGCGAGTGCGCTGCACTGGCCTCGCTTGTCATGCGGAAGACGGCAGGCAATCCGTTTTTCGTCAACGAGTTTCTCAAAACGCTGTACACGCGTGGACTGGTCTCCTTCTCGACCGAGGAGGGCGGCTGGGTCTGGGACACCGATCGTATCGACAAGGAGGCGATCACCGAGAATGTCGTTGTTCTCATGTCCGATCGCATCTCTTCGCTCGGCACCGATGCGCAGGAACTGCTGCGGGTCGCCGCCTGCCTGGGCGCGACTTTCGATCTGCACACTCTGTCGCTGGTGCGTCCCGAGTCCGTGGCCGTGCTTGCCGGTATGCTCTGGGAGCCGCTGCAGGCCGGACTCATTCTACCGATCGGTGATAACCTGCAGCTCGATGCCATTGCGCGCGAGGGATTACACGACATCAGCGACGTCTCTCCTCCCGAGTATCGCTTTCTTCATGACCGGGTGCAGCAGGCGGCATACTCACTCATTCCCGAGAAGGAGCGACCTGCAACGCATCTTCGAATCGGTCGGTTGCTTTTCCAGAACATGGCTCCCGGGAAGCGGGAGGAACGGATATTCGACATTGTCATGCAGATGAACCTCGGGGCCACACTGCTCGCGAGCGACGATGAGCGACTCGATCTTGCGCGGCTCAATCTTGAAGCGGGCAGTAAAGCCAAGCTTGCCAGTGCCTACGAACCCGCTCTGCGTCACTTCGACGAGGGGATTGCATTGCTGCCGGAAGACCCGTGGGAGAATTGCTATGATCTCGCGTATGCGCTGAACGTCGGGAAGTTCGAATGTGAGTACATGCTGCTGCGATTCGAGCAGATGGAACTGCTGTTCACCTACATCGTCGAACGTGTGCGCAAACCGATTGAGAAGCTGCCGCTTTATGTCGTGAAGCTCGTTGTGAAGAGTGCGGCCAGCAGCTACGACGAGGCGAATGCCATCGGGATCGAGGCGCTGCAGCTTATGGATATCACGCTGCCTGAGCATCCAACACAGGAGGACATCGGCGCTGCCTTCGGCCGTGTCATGCAGAAGATCGGCGACCGGAAGCCGATGGATCTGCTCGATCTCCCACTCGCTTCGGATCCGGTTACACATCAGCTCATGCGTCTGCTCAGCGATCTCATCGGTCCCACCTACCAGGGCAACCTCGACCTGTTCGCAATGGTTGTGCTGCAGATGGTTGAGCGGTCGCTTGACTATGGCAACACGGTTTACTGTGCGCATGGCTACAACCTGTTCGGGAGCATGCTCGCGGTCATGGGAAACTACGATGCCGCGGTGCAATTCGGGCTCATGGGTAATGCACTCAGCGAGCGGTACAACGATCTGTCGAGTATCAGCCGCACGCACCTGGTGTTTGGCATGATGCTCAGCCATCTGCATCTGCCGCTCACGGAAAGCCTTCGTTTTCTGCGCAGGGCGGAAGAGGCAGGGCAGGACTCGGGCGATTTCCACCCTGTCATCTACGCCGTTGCGCATGCCCCGATGACCATGTTCCTGCTCGGCACGCCCCTGGGCGAAATGACGGTGGACGTCGAGCATGCCTATGGCTATTCCGCCGCCGCGCACTATCAGGACGGTATCGACATGGCGACCAGTTACCGGCAGTCCATCCGCTGCCTGCAGGGGAAGACGCGCAGCGGTGATGATCTCAGCGACAGCGAGTACGATGAAGCAGAGACGATCACCCGTCTGGAAAGCAACGTAGGATTACTTCCACTGCACTGGCACCTCGTCTGTCGTCTTTTCATCTGCTGTTTCCAGGGTGAGTACGCAGCAGCCGTGGAGGCAGGCCAGCGCGCACTCTCGATGGTCGCGCTGTCGAGTACGTTCTCGCATGCACTGGGGAATTACCTCTACCTTCCAGTCGCCCTCCTGCTCAACTGGGAGAAGCTCACTGCCGAACAGCAGTCCGAAGCGGAAACACAGATAGACGTATGCCTCGAGAAGCTCAACGGTTTCGCGACGGAGAACGTCGAAGCCATCCGCAGTCTCATCGAAGCCGAGCGCCTCCGTATCCAGGGTAAAATCCTCGAGGCCGAAGACGCGTATCACAACGCTATCGATCATGCGCATGCGCGAGAGGCGATTCACATCGAGGCGCTGGCCTGTGAACGCGTTGCACGTTTGTATCTCAAGCGCAAGCGCCCCAGGGTCGCTGAAGTCTTTATCCGTGACGCGATTTATCATTACAACCGCTGGGGCGCATCACACAGAGCTTCCATGCTCGCGAGGGAATTCCCCGGTGCGCAGGCTGCGCATGGCAGCAGCGAGACACTCACCGTAGTCGGACCGGAAACCGAGACAACAAATACCGTCATCGGTGCGCTGGACCTGGCCTCCGTGATGAAAGCGACGCAGGCCATAAGCGGCGCTATCGTACTCGGGGATCTGCTGCGACGTTTGATGGACATCGCAATTGAAGCCGGGGGTGCCCAGCGTGGCGTTTTCCTGCTCATGCGCGACGGCCGCATGCGCGTCGTCGCCGAGGCGCGCGTGGGCGAGACGACGACACTGTTGCTGGAACAGCCGGCCGACCCCACCGGCGTGGTAAGCGAGTCCGTACTGCAGCTCGTGACGCGTGAACGCGATACGCTCATCGTCGATGACGCCACCGAGGATATGCGTTTTGCTTCCGACAATTTCGTCCAGACACATGCGCTGAAATCCATCCTCTGTATGCCCATCGTGCAAAAAGGGGCTTTGAGCGGCATACTGTATCTCGAGAATTCCCTCACCTCGGGCGCATTCGCCGCACAGCGCGCCGATCTTCTCGCACTGCTTTCGGGACAGATTGCAATCTCCCTCGAGAATGCGATGCTCTACAGCGACCTCGAACGGAAGGTTGAGGAAAGGACAACCGAACTGCGTCAAAAGAATGGTGAGCTTGCCGTGGCCCTCGATCACCTGCGCAAGACGCAGGGACACCTGATTCAGGCAGAGAAGATGGCCTCGCTCGCTCAGCTCACCGACGGCATTGCCCACGAGATCAAGAACCCGCTCAATTTCGTCAACAATTTTTCCATGCTTTCCCGGGAGCTGATCGGTGAGATTCTCTCGAGCTTTGAAGAGTACCGCGAAAAGCAGGTGAGTGAGGTGTCCGAGAAATTCGGCGAGATGTTCACGAGTCTCTCCGGGTATGCACTCCGCATTCATGAGCACGGCCAGCGGGCGGATCGTATTGTCCAGAACATGCTTCTGCACTCGCAGAAGGGAGGACGCACTATCACTTCCGTCGACATCAACGCGCTGCTCGATGACTCACTGAAACTGGTCAGCAACGCGTTGCACTCACAGTATCCGGATTTCGAACCAACAATCGAGCGTTCATTCGCGGACGGACTGCCGGAGGTCCAGGGCTTCCCACAGGACCTCATGCGCGTGTTCATCAATCTGATGAACAATGCCCTTTACGCCATGCACGAAAAGGGCGAGAGCGAAGCCGCTCCAGGCTACAGTCCGACACTCAATTGCATGACCGCATTGGAAGGCGACGCCGTCATCGTGCGAATCTCCGACAACGGATCCGGCATTCCCGATGATATCAAGGCCAAGGTGCTCGAGCCCTTCTTCACGACCAAGCCCACAGGAGTGGGAACCGGACTGGGCCTTTCACTCAGCTATGAAACTGTGGTCAAGGGCCACGGCGGCCGTATGCACTTCGACAGCACTGACGGCGAAGGTACGGTGTTCACCATCGCGCTGCCGAAGTAGCCGTTTCCCATATTTTAACACATGTTAAAATTCGCCTACTGAGTTTTAACATGTGTTAAAATTTTATTCGCCGAGTTTTAACATATGTTAAAATTGCTGTTTTGTATGTGCATGACCTCTGACGACGGCACTCACGTGTTTTTTAGGGTTTGATATTTATCATCGTAGTCCCTAGATTGGGTCCAATAACAGGACCCAATAACAGAGCCCTGAACGAGGGGGTTGTTGCGATGAAACAGGCCAAATTCAGTATCGACGAGTCACATCTGCGTGTTCTCGAGCAGTGCAAGAGGTATGGTTTCAAGGATAAGAGCGCACTTGTGAGAGCGGCCCTGGATTTGTTTTCCTCGGAACTTGAGCGGCAGCGCTTGGAAGCGTCTGCGGAGCTTTACGCTGAGGTGTACGATGGGGATGAAGAGATGAAAGAATGGACCGAAGACGCAGCGACGCAGTGGCCCGGATGAACAGTTTACGACGCGGAATGGTCATCGACATTAACCTCGAACCGGTACGCGGTTCGGAGTCTGGCAAAGTTCGTCCCTGCGTCATTGTGACCAATGAAATATACAGCCGAAGGCTTCCGGTTTTGCAGGTAGTGCCTCTCACAGGGTGGACGGAGAAAAAAGCGGAAATACTCACGAATGTCGAGATCAACCCTTCGGAGGAAAACGGGCTGGACAAGCTGTCACTGGCAGACTGTCTGCAAACGCGTCCCGTTGATCACAGGCAGCGCCTGGTCCGCATTCGTGGCACACTCGAAGCACGGCACCTCGAGGCAATCGACCGCGCACTCAAGGCGGTGTTCGGACTTTCCTGAATTTCAACCGATAAATTATCTTACTACTGGAAGTCTGTCATACTGCGATAGAGAGCATCATGGTTCTACGAACAGTGTTATGTATCGCCGTCGCGTTGGTCTGTGCGTGTTCGGATGGGGGACGCGGCTCCATTGAGGGTTCGGACTTGAGTCCGCAGCTGCAGGCTGCAATCGATGAACTTGAATCGGATCTCTCCATGTTCGCAGTGTTTTTCCCGGAAACGCGTGATGCCTGGGAAGATACAATGGACCGTCCGGCAAGGGAATATCCCATCGGCAATTTTCGATTGATGTCTATCGGTGACGACCAGAAGGTTCTCACCGGGGACTCACTTCAAGGTCATCCCTATCTGTTGGCACTTGTTTCGGCCACCACGGAAGAACAGCAATACGCGTTTTACCACCTTCTTCATCAGCAGTATGCGAGGGTGGAACTCAAGTTCGTGTTCCTCTATTACAGAGACAGCACGTACAACGCATCCTGGGATGAGGTGCAAAAGGCGGGGTGGAGCTTGCCCGGTTTTGTCGCGGATTTCGATTCTTCTTCGTTCGAGAAACGGCTCTTCCCGTCACCGCAGTCGTTACAGGGCAATATCTATCTTGTGAACGCGGAAGGGAATGTCATTGCGTCGGAGAGAAGGACGCGTCCCCTGGAATTCCTGTACTGGACGCTGGAACATGTTTATGACGATTAGGAAGTGAAGAACAGACTGGGAATATGCACGAATCCCCGGGGTTCACGATGAGCACCGCGCTCGAACGGATTCTGACGGAAGCCTACAAGGAGGAGATGATTCCGTGGCTGAAGGATCATCCCGAATCCTTCGACGAGGCCGTCGTGCTGGCGCTCTCGGACAGGCAGCCGCTGGCCTGGCGGGCGGCGTGGCTGCTGTTCGACTGCATGGAAGACAATGACGCGCGTGTGCGCAGGTATCGTTCGAAAATCATCGCGACCATTCCGAAGCGGGAGGATGGACATCAGCGCGAACTCATGAAAATCCTTTCTCGCATGGAGTTGAATGAGGAGCACGAAGCGCGCCTTTTCGATCACTGCGTGTCCGTCTGGGAGCAGCCCGCCAAGTCTCCTTCCGTCCGCATCACCGCCTTCCGCCACATCGTCAGGATGGCGAAAAAATATCCCGAGCTGGCGAATGAAATTACAGGTCTGACGCAGGACTGGCACCTCGAAACCCTTTCTCCAGGCGTCAAAAGATCCATCGCCCGCCTGCTCAACGACCCGGCAATCAAACGCTCCCTCCGTTGACCCTTCCCCTGAGTACCCGTTAATAAGTACTTGTTCGTGCGGCGCTCGATCTATTCCTTCCTGAACCAGAACGCTCTCGAGTGACAACGCTGTAACTAATGATTCAGTCGCGTGTTGAAGTTCACAGCGGACAGGGTTGAAAATTTCTACACCTACAGGGGGGTAACCATGTACAGGATTGCATCCACTCTCTTTCTCACGATCGTAATCGCGATAATCCTCACTCCATGTAATGTGTCCGCGCAGTCATCAGGCCAGTGGACCAAACTTGATGTTCCTCCCGGGGGCTCGTTCACCAGCATCCTTTGTGTTGGTGACACACTGACGGTTCGTGGGCAGTACTCACCAGACAGGGGAGACAATTGGTTTCCGCAACATGAACCTCAGGAATGGGATTTCCATGATTTGCGCTTCTATCACGCATTTGCACAGAACTGGGTTCTTGCACGGCATTTTTCCACATGCAGTACTTCACTCTGGTGCTTTGATTACTCAGAACGCGTGTGGAAGAAGGTCCATGATGGCTTCGAGGCATTCCATGTTCTCGTCCATCAGGATACCGTCTTCATACCTACCTCCAAACAGGGTGTACTGCTCTCGACAGACCCATCCGGCAAAGTCTGGAAAAACAGTGGGGAAGGGCTTGACAGTGAAAGGCTGATGTTCACCATTACGATGTTTCGCGGCCGTCCTGTAGCCGGATCCAGGTTCGGGTTGTTTTATATGTACAAGAATGGGAGGTGGGAACTGTTCTCGAACAGTCCCTCAGGCTTACCTATCTTTCGCATCGCCGCGAACAGTCGCTATCTTTTCGCGACCGAAGAGACTGGGGGACTGATCAGGTCGGAGGATGGGAAGAATTGGACTCGTGCTCCAATTCAGTTTGCGTACAGTATCTGGACCGCCCTTACTGTGACAGATTCAATTGTGATAGCAGGAGGCGCATACAATCCGCACATTAGCCTGGATGGAGGGGAGACGTTTCATGCTGAGACATTCGGACTCAGTCGCGTAAATGTCTTTGATGGCGTTATCATCGGCGATCGCATTGCGCTGTCCTTGAACGGCCCCGGAGTGTTGCTGTCGGACGATTACGGGGTGCATTGGAAATTCGGGACCACATCTCCCAACAGCGTGAGTAGTGTGGCCTGGGTAGGAAATGATAGGTTCATCGCGATGCGCGGGCAACCGGGAATCTACACAAAGAAAGAAGGCATATGGGAGTGGCTCCGGCCTGGTCCGTTTGGAACTCCAGCATCTGAGGAGGCTAGTCAGCTTCTTGCCGTCGGTTCATCACTCCTGTATGCAACGAAATTTGCGGGATACTGGAAGTCAGACGACGCCGGAAAATCCTGGGAACGCATGGAAGAATTGGATGCTGTTTCTGAAGCGCATCTATCAGTACACAATGGCGTGCTGTTTGCGGCGGCACAAAACTTCATCGGGTATTCTACCGATATGGGATCCAGTTGGAGATCCGGAGACGTTCCGTTCGGCTTTTATCCTGACGCAGTACGCAGTCTCGAATCTACATACTACAGCTGCGGTCGGCATGTTGTGCGGTCAGTTGACGGCGGGAGTACCTGGCAAACTGATCGTGAGGGTCTCCCAAGCGAAGAGGCATATGTATCATGGAGCGATCCCTTCGGTGTATACATCGGTTTCCAGGGGCCGAACGCCCATCAAAACTGGATTTACTGGAAATCAAACGACAGCGAACCGTGGGAACCACTTGGTATCGCACCAGCAGAGGGAGGTCAGGTACGGTCGATTCTCTCACATGGGAAACAGATCTTTGCGACCGGGGAAGACATCAGGTTGTCACGACTTGATGATCATATGGGGCCCTGGTATGCATGGGATGAAGGACTTCCAGATTCCCGCGATGCACGGCTCCTGACGGTCCATGACGGGTGGATATACGCAAGTCCCTCGCGAGGTGGATTCTACCGACGAAAACTGGACGGCTCGACAGCGGTTCCGCGTGTGCCGCAACATCATCAGCTGCCTGAGCTTTCACTGCATCCACAGCCGGCCGATGATATCCTGCAACTCGACGTCCGCGATTTCGCATCCCGGGGAAGATCAATCACCGTGTTTGATATTTCAGGTCGTTGCGTGGCACAGCGGACGGTGGACGGCAATGCCATCATTTCCCTCACGACAGAGTCATGGGACAGTGGATTATACCTTGTTGTGCTGCAAGGGACGTGGGGAATGCAAACTGCGCGTTGTCTCATTAGGCATTAAGCTACTGTGCAGCATGACACCGCTGCGCATTGACAGTTGACGGACGTCTGCGTAGTTTCAATACATGCCCGCAGCGATTGAGGACCTCCTTCAGCAATATCAGCGGCAGCGGGATCCGGATATTCCAGCTCGTATGCTGAACCTGATCCACTCCGCCCTCCCGCATTTCAATGCGACGGATCGTTTGAATGCGGCGCTGCGCGAATTCCTTTCCGCCGCTGCGGGCGCGGAATTCCGGTGCGCGCTCACCCAGGAACAACGATACGGTATTTATGAAAAGACGGTGCGCGCGGTCCTGCTCCGGCTCCGCTATGGGGTGGGAGATCTGCTAGCCGACCGTGCACGCAGTCATGGGACCGCCTGTTACCTCGAGGAGGGAGACGGCGAGAGACGCAGACTGAGTTTCGCTCAGGTGGAGAAACAATGCGGTATCATTGCGCATGCAATGCGTGCAGGGACACCGGGGACGCATCCCCGTGTCGCACTCTTCACCGCCAATTCGCTTGAAGGAGCACTGTGCGATCTGTCCTGCCTGGTACATGGCATTCTCAATACGCCACTGAGCGTGCATCTCGACGAGTCATCGCTTGCGTCCATTCTGCAGCAGCTCCGTATCAACCTCGTGTTCGTCGACACCAACGAGCGGCTGCGGCTCCTGCTCCGCGTCATGGCGGAATACGGACTCGAGCTGCTCCCCGTGTTCATCGGCGCGGGAAATCCGGAAGAGCAAGGTGTCGAACTGTTCGATGCCTTCATCGCCAAAAACCGGGAAAGGAGTCTGCCGGTTGGCGAAGGCGGGCAATCGGCAAGGGACATTCCGTATACGGGTACTTCGACCGTCATGTTTACTTCGGGTTCTACCGGACTCCCCAAAGGCGTTGCCTTCTCGCAGATGAACATGGTGAGCAAGCGCTTCGCGCGCGCGGCGGCGCTGCCTGATGTCGGCGACGATGAAACGCTCGCCGCTTACCTGCCGCTGTTTCATACCTTCGGACGTTTTCTCGAACTGCAGGGCATGCTGTTCTGGGGAGGACGATACGTGTTCGTCGGCAGTTCCGGTCGTGAAGCACTGTTCGCACGTATGCGCGAGGTGCAGCCGACAGGACTGATCAGCATCCCCCAGCGCTGGGTCGAGCTGCGGGAGGAAGCGGACCGCTTCGATACGCTTGCTGCGGCCTGTGGAGGGAAATTGCGCTGGGGACTCTCGGCAGCCGGGTACCTGAGTCCATCGGTCTTTCGCTACTTCCATCAGCATGGTGTGGCGCTCGGCAGTGGTTTCGGAATGACGGAAGCGACAGGCGGCATACTCATGACACCGCCCGGTGCGTATGAAGCCGACTCCGTCGGCATCCCTCTGCCCGGCATCGACGTGCGCCTGCGCGAAAACTGCGAGATGGAAATGCGCGGTCCCTACGTGGCCACTCCGCTGGAAAACGCAACCGAGGTGTCGGAAGAATCCGGGGATGGGGAGTCGCTGCATGGACGGTGGATTCCAACAGGCGACCTGTTCGCACAGAGTGAGAGCGGGCATTACCGCATTGTTGACCGTGTGAAGGATATCTACAAGAACAGCAGGGGACAGACCATTGCTCCTCTGGCGGTCGAGAACCGTTTTCAGGATGTGCCCGGCATCAGGCGTTGTTTCCTGGCCGGTGATGGACGCGCGCATAATACTCTGCTGATCGTTCTCGATGCGTCCGCTCCCATTCTCGAAAAGCTTGCCTCCACGCAGCAGCGGGAGCGATATTTCAACGAGATCATCCGTGCCGTGAACAGGGAGCTTCCCGTATACGAACGCATTCTCGAATTCACGCTGCTCGATGAAGACTTTTCCGAATCCCGCGGTGAGCTCACGCCCAAGGGCTCGCTCAATCGAAAGCGCATCAGGGAGAACTACAGTGCGGAGATCGCGCGCATGTACCAGGAACGCGCGCTGCGCTTCGAGATTGCCGGCCTGCGCCTGCGTCTGCCGTTGTGGATGCTGCGGGATCTCGGGTGCACTGAACGGGATTTGCAACTGCGTCCTGAGGGACTCTATAACGCGGCCACCCGCGCACTGCTCCCCGTCGCGGCCGGAAGGAATGAGGGACACTGGCGAATTGGTGATCTCGAATACCAGCTGCGTTCGGCGACCGTGGATCTCGGACGCCTCTGCAGGCAGCCGTATGGTTGGACAGGGAATGCAGCATTGACCGGTTTCCTCCCCTGTCACGAGGGGTGGGATGTCCCGCTCGATGAAGTCGAAGCGGTGATCCCGCTGCAATGGCCTGTCGATGCTGTGCGTATGTCGGACGGCGCTGATCGCACCGAGGTGGGAGTGGACGCGTCGTCGAAGGCCAGTATCGGCACCGTGCTGCAGCAGCTGCATCGCATGCTGTCCATTACCTTCACTGCGGATTCCCCTCTGGCACTGCAGCTCTTCGATGATCTCGGCGCCGCGCTTGAGTCGATACCGCACCGGCATCTGTCCCTGCTCCGCAAACGCCTCGGTGCCTGTGCCTGGCATCCGGATGAGGCCGTGCGCATCCGCGCCTACGAAACACTGTTGCTGTTCGATCCAATGCCAGAGGATGCCGCACCGTACAATGCGTTCATGCGGTCCGAGCGCAGTTTCCTCGATGGTCCCGCCCTCGACCGTATCGCTTCGCCCGACATGCGCGGTGAGCGGCTGGCAGCTCTGCGCCGCCGTCTGCACAGTTACCGTCAGCAGCAGCCGCATCCCTCTGCAGCGGAACAACGCGTGTACAACCATCTTCTCGTGCTCCTCTACCGCCTGGCCGCGCGGGATGCGTCCTTCGTCTACGACGTGCGCGCGGAACTGGCGCTGTGGATGCAGATCGATGAGATGCGTGACAGGGCAGGAGAGTTGTTCTATGCGCTGAAGGATGTCTACGTCCGCAGGCAGGAAGCGTCATCCACCAGACGTGACAGTCTCCTGCACCTGCTCGATGCTGCGCTTGATGCAATGCCGGACGCCGCCGGCGCGGATCGTGATCGGCTGCGCGTATTGCTCGCTGAGACGCCGTTTCTCTCCCTTACGGTTCTCATGCTTTTCGGTATTGACGGACTCGGTTCGGAAGCGATGGTGCTCGATCAGATCCTGATTGAAGCGCTGCCTTCGTCCAGAAGCGGCTCGCGATCTTTCCGCGTCATATTGCAGACACGCACGGGGAGAAGATTTACCTTCCGTCTCCTGCTCGATGACCGCTACCGCGAGAAAGCGATGCACGAGGATGTGCTGCGGCTTCTGCGGATTTCCGGTGCTCCTGTGCGCCATGCAGCGCTCCCGCGCTTCGGGAGCTTCATGCCGGAAGCAGGGGCCATTGCTCTCGCGGAATCTGCGGGTCGCAGCCTGGCGGAGTTTATGGATCGCGGTGCGGCGCAGGCCGATGAAGCAGAGCTGCGTCGCTGGTGGATATCCGGTTTGTCTGCCTGGATACGCGGCTGGCGCGATAGCAGTCATGAACTGCTGCCCGGCGCCATTGAAGCGGAAAATGTCATCGTACCACTGTTGCGCTATCGCGAGGGAGCGGTGCTCGCCTCGGTCGAAGGATGGCGGAGTTGCGACGGGACGCACTGTCTCATTGAAGGACTCTTTGATATTCTCCGGCGTGCGGCAGAGCGCTGGAATACATCCCGCCTGCAGCCTTCCTGGGTCATTGATGCCTGCGCTGAGGTGCTTGGTGAACAGGAAGCGACGGAACTGCTGCAGCATGTGGATGAGATGCTGGATGCGCGTGGAGTGCACCTCGATATGAAGACTGCCGCACTGATCCGTTACGAACTGGAGCAGCGTGCACAGCGTTACAATCCACCTATTGCGGTACGGAATGCCGTCGCCTGCTGGCGCGATTGGGCGCACACGTATCCGCTGCTCGTGGAGGAACGCGGGGAGGATTACCTCCGTCACGTGCTCGATCTGTATGGTGTCATGCGATACGGCACCGCCGCGCGGTGGTTTGTGACGCGGCGGACGGTGCTCGGTGGGCTTCCAGGCGACTGCGGACAGCAGCTCGATGAACTTATCCTGCGCCTGCACAGGGACAGCAGTTTCGCCGTTACGCGCAGCGTTGAACTGGCCGAATTGCAGGAGCAGATTCCCGCCGGCGGCATGCGCGAGCAGTTTTTACGCATGGTGTTCCCCGCAGCGGAGGGAGCAGACCTGCAGCTCGTGAGGACGCAGATCGCGGGAAGAAAATCCGCCGTTGTCGAGCATCCCATGGAAACCACCGGAAGCGGGGAGATGCTGATTCGTGAACCACTGTCCGCCGCCGAGACAGGAAGCATTCTCGCCCTGCTTGTGCAGGAACGGCTTCCCGTTCCGTCAGGTGAAAACCTGAGATACCTGGCGCTTATCGACGACAGGCAGAGAGTCGCTGGTGGTGCTGTATTTTCCGTCCTGCCCACATCCGAAGCTGAGCTGCAGGCGGTCATCGTCGAGCAGAGCCTCCGCGGCAACGGTTATGGGCATGCTCTGCTGCGGGACCTCGCCCTGCAGCTCAAGGCCTCCGACATTCAATCGCTTCGCGCGCCGCATTACCTCGCACCATTCTGCATGCATGCAGGATTCACTGCCGATTCACGTGACGGGGAATTTCGCCTGCTCCTCGAGGAAGCAGCATCGCCGGAGTGAGGGGTTGGAAGGAAAATTTTATTGCCGGGTAATTATCCGGATATTCATGTGTCTTTCGTGGTGGACAGCGGGATGTTGATCAGAATGGCCGGGCTATGGGACTTGCAAGGAAGGTGTTGAACAGGGGGCTGCGCAGAAATGCGATGCTTACGGCATTGCTTTTCGGCGTGCGGCTTCAGGGCAGTGAACGGATTCACTGGGACATGACGACACTGGTGCTGCAGCGTGCACTGCGCCTGCGCCTGCGCAGCGGAATGCGTGTCGCGGAGATCGGTACGGGGCCTTATGCGCTGCTTGCGCGCATCGCCAGGCGCCTCTGCACATGTACGGTGGATGCGGGCGACATCAATCCCACGTACGTTCAATCCGCCAGCCAGGAAGTCGCAGGTACGGCGTCCAGTGTGTCCGTGATCGAGAGCGATCTGTTTGCCGCATTTACCGGGCAGTACGACCTGGTGTTTTCAAACACACTGTATATTCCGCGTGCGGATGGCAGGTCGCGGGAGATAGACCGCATGCACCCTTCGGAAACGGACTGGTGTGGCGGGGAATCGGGCTACGAATTTATTGAGCGCCTGCTCGCTGATGCCAGGCCGCGCCTGCGTCCGCAGGGCCTTCTGCTTCTCGGCTTCAACGCCGCCTATCTTGATGAGCAGGAAGTACGTCGGCGCTGCGACGTCTTCGGGTACGAGGTGGATATGTGTACCCGCATGCCGCTCAATCCCTCATGCGTACTTCACCTCACCGCGCAGCAATCTCAACAGGGACAGAATCCCCGATAACAACCAGGAAGGAGGAATGATGAGTGATATATCCGTACTGTTTTCAGGAGGACCAGATTCTACACTGGCGGTGCTTCGTGCATTGAAGTCTGCCGAGAGGGTGCACCTGCTGACCTATCATCACGGACTGATGAGCCGCATGGGACGGCATCAGGTCGTCACCCGTGAATTGCAGCAGCGCTTTGGCGAGCATCGCATCATTCCTCATGAGGAAGAGATCGGGAAGCTCTATCGACAGCTGTACAGAGCGGACTGGCAGCGGCGCATCCCGCGCTACCGCAGCTTTTACGTGCCCTGGCTGTGTGGATCGTGCAAGCTGGCGATGCATTGCAGGACGATTGCATACAACCGCGAACATGGGATAGCACAGACTTACGATGGTGCCAATAAGGAATCATCACCGCTGTTCCCGGCACAGACCCGGGGATATATCGGTGTCATGCAGCAGCTCTATGAAAGGCAGAACATGCAGTATGAAGCGGTAATATTCGATGAAGAGAACACCGACCTGCAATGTGAAGCCCAGGGGATGGCGACCATGCATGCCACGAAAAAGGAACATGTGTATTTCTCCACGCAGCACAGCTGCTATGTTGGACTCGTGATTCATGCGCACGCGCGTCTCTACTATCGTCCCATTCGCGGCAAAGCACGTATGCCGCGGTTGGCGGAACAGCTATTGGGTGAGGCCATCGGGCAGCTTGACGCTGGAGAGGGGGTGGGGGTATGAACATTCTGGGACTCAGTGTGTTTTGCGATGCTTCAGCAGCGCTGGTGTCCGGTGGGGAAGTTCTCTGTGCCGTGGAAGAAGAGCGTCTGAATCGTATCAAGCATTTTGAAGGAATGCCCTGGCTGGCCGTGGATGAATGCCTTCGCATCAGTGGAATGCAGATGCGCGACATCGACGCAATCGCCGTCGGCTGGAACCCCTGGCTCGGATGGGGGACACGCATTTCGGCATCGCTGCGCGACAGTCTGCGCCGTCCCTCTGCTCTTCAGAGCAAACTGCACAGGGGTGGGAATTATCTTCAGGGTATTCGCAATATCATTCGGTTGCGGCATGGGTTTGAAACCCGCTTCGGTCCGACCAGGGCCAGCATCCGCTATGTGCACCATCATCTCGCACATGCTGCCAGCGCGTTTCTCGCCTCTCCATACGAAGAAGCAGACGTCGCGGTGGCCGACGGCGTTGGCGAATCGTCGACCTTCTCACTGTTCTCCGGGGTCGGCAATGACCTGCAAACCCGCATGGCAGTCAGCTATCCGCATTCACTGGGGCACCTCTATGCTTCGGTCACGGCGTTCCTCGGATTTCGGCCCACCAGTGACGAGGGGAAAGTCATGGCGCTTGCTTCGTTCGGAAAGGACCGGTTCCGGCTGCTCTTTGATGAAACCTGCGCGATGGGAACGAACGGAGATGGGTTTCGCCTGAAGACGGGAATTCTCGATTATCATCAGGCCCGGCATGGACAGTTCAGTGAGGAATGGTCCGTGCGCACGAAGATGAAACCCAGAATGAGAGGAGAAGAGTTGGACACTTCGCATCAGGATCTCGCCTGTTCCCTGCAGTCCTGTGTCGAGCGAACGGTATTCACGCTGCTTCGCAGGGAACTGCCTCATGCGGGATCGCGTCCCCTGGCAGCCGCCGGCGGATTGTTTCTGAACTCCGTCCTCAATGGAAGGCTGCAACGCGAAATGACTCCTGATCTTTTCGTTCAGCCGGCTGCCGGTGACAACGGGGTATCTCTCGGAGCGGCGCTGCATGTATCCTCCCGAATGGACCCCACGTTCAGACGTACTCCATTGCGTCATGCATTCCTCGGGACGTCATTCGATGAACCGCAACTGAAGGACGCACTCCATTATGCAGAAACTGCATATTCCCGTGCCGATGATATCACACAGGTGATTTCCGAAGATATCGTGGCAGGTCGTGTGGTTGCGCGCTTTGATGGCCGAATGGAATTTGGTCCCAGGGCCCTCGGCAACCGCAGCATTCTTGCATCTCCACTCCATCCATCCATGAAAGACATATTGAACCGCAAGGTCAAACACCGCGAGCCATTTCGTCCTTTTGCCGCTGCACTTCTCGCGGAGGATGTCGACGAGTATTTTGAGAACGGTGGCATATCCCCATTCATGCTGAAAGTATTCTACTTCAAACCGCAGTACCGGAAAGTGTTCCCCGCGGTGTGTCATGTCGACGGCAGCTGTCGGCTGCAGACGGTAACGCGGGACGACAATCCTTCATTGCACGCGCTGCTCATGCGGCTGAAAACAATGACGGGACACGGCATGGTGCTGAACACCTCGCTCAACGTGGCAGGTGAACCCATCGTGCGTACGCCACAGGAAGCACTGCATCTCTTTCGCAAGACTGAAGTAGACAGCATGGCGCTGGGGCCATTTTACCTGCGCAAGTGAGGGCAGGTATTCCGGGAGATACCGATGTACCGTATTGACTGGAGGTAGGGGCCGGATTTCTACCTTTTTGCATCTATATGGTCCGCATTACTATATCTGTGAACGAGCCAAGGGTAAGTCTGAACGCAGCGAATGTAACCGCGTATACATTCCTGCTGTCTGTTTATATGAAAGCAAAGCAATATTCACTCAGCTGATATACGAGGAGCAATGTCTCGTCTACATTTCGGTATTCTCAGCACAGGCATTGTGGCGCTGCTTCTTGCCACTTCCGCCTGCCAGCACGATCCGGTCGGTGTCGACCAGCAGCCTACTGTTTGCTACCAGACCGATGTCAAACCCATCATACAGAACAACTGTGCCAAAAGCGGATGTCACGCCGGCGGTGAGATCGACCTGCGGAGTGACGCAGGGATTCTGCGTCATGTTACGCCAGGAAAGCCGTTTGAAAGCAGCCTGTACAATGCCATCACCAGTACATGGATCAATCCCATGCCTCCATCGCCCAATCCACCGCTGACGCAAGAGCAGCGCACCATTATTCAGCTCTGGATACTCCAGGGTGCAGATACCAATTGCGGCAGTTGAGGAGGTGGGCACCATGAAATTCAGAATGCTTTATTTCGCGCTGGCTGCGGGACTCCTGCTTTCCGGCTGCTACTATGACAGTGAAGAAGCGTTGTACCCATCACTCAGCAGCAACTGTGATACAACGAACGTGACCTTTGCCGGAAGCATCGTCCCCATCCTCTCAGCGAACTGCTACAGCTGTCACAGCAATGCGAACTCCGCACAGTTCGGCAGCAATATCAGGCTCGAAGCGTATGACGATGTGAAGCAGAACCTCGATCGGCTCCGCGGTGCGGTGAACTGGCAGCCCGGTTACACCCCGATGCCTCAGAATTCCGCCCAATTGCCCGACTGCTCCATTCGCATCATAGAAATCTGGATCGCCCAGGGCGCACCCAACAGTTCTCCCTTCACGACGGCAGGAGGTGCACAATGAGATCTCTCCATTCCTCCTTCATCGTATGCGCCCTCGTCCTGCTTCTGCCTGTGATGCTGCATGCGCAGGATGACATGAATCTTCTCGATGAACTGACCACGCCGAAAACGGAGTACGCTTCGGCCACATTCAAGGCCTCGCGCATCATCAACGGTCATTCCATCGAGCAGATGAAAGCGCGGCAGCTCGATTTCCGTATTCACCACCGCTTCGGCGAAGTGCGCGACGGCGCACAGGAACTCTGGGGACTCGATCAGAGCACCATCTTTCTTGGACTCGAGTACGGGGTGACCGACTGGCTGATGCTGGGTATCGGACGCTCTTCGTATCAGAAGGCGTATACCGGCTTTGCGAAGTTCAAGCTTTGGAGACAATCCACCGGAGAAATCAACATGCCCGTCGCCATCTCAGGCTACGCTGGCATTGACGATCAGACCATCAAATGGCGCTATCCTGATCGCGAAAACTATTTCTCCTCGCGTCTCTCCTACATCTTTCAGCTCTTTATCGCGCGAAAGTTTTCCGAAGAACTCTCGCTGCAGATCACGCCACTTGTGGTGCACAGAAATCTCGTTCCTACCGCGCTGGATCCGAACGACCTGTTCGCGCTGGGATTCGGTGGGCGCTACAAGATCACCAGCCGCGTTTCAATCAATGCCGAGTACTTCATTCCCATTACGCCGGGGCGCGACGGTGTCACGCAGCCGCTGCAATCCTTTTCCATCGGTACGGACATTGAAACAGGGGGACACGTCTTTCAGATCATGCTGACCAACACACTGCCGATGACTGAACGCGGATTCATCGGCGAAACCACAGGGAGGTGGGAAGACGGCGCGATTCATCTCGGCTTCAATATTTCACGCGTGTTCTCACTCTAGCCAGGCCCAGAACTGTCACATCGGATTGGATATAGATATGAAACATACAGCACTCCTCATTCTCGCCCTGCTGCTGACCGTCGCGACGGCCGGCGCACAGGACAAATACATCAGCAAAAATGGTCACGTCTGGTTCTATTCGCAGACACCGCTCGAGACCATTGAGGCCCATAACCACGAGGTCGCGAGTATCCTCACTCCCTCCACCGGGGAACTGGCCTTCCAGCTGCTCATCAAGGCCTTCAAGTTTGACCGTGCCCTCATGGAAGAACATTTCAATGAGAATTACATGGAATCGTCGAAGTACCCGAAAAGCGATTTCCGTGGCACGATCACGAATCTCGACGACATCAACTTCTCAAAGGACGGTACGTACAAAGCCACGGTGGAGGGCAAGCTGACCATCCACAATAAAACCAACAGCGTCAAGGAAACCGGGACGATCAAGGTCAGCAAGGGGACGATCAGAATCAGCGCGAAGTTCGACGTGAAGCCGGAGGATTATGGTATCGAGATTCCGGGTGTCGTGCGCGATAAAATTGCGAAATCCTTTGAAGTCACCGTCGACATGACATATAAACCCTACAAAAAGTGAGGCAGCATGAGTAAACCCCGTATCATACTGCTCTCCATCGCCTCCGTTGCGGTGCTTGTCATCGGAATCGGACTCGCAATGTATTTCAAACCGCACAAAAACTTCGTGGGCGCGGATCCGGACTATACCGTTACCGCGGCCGCGCTGATAGGGGAATTCTCCACCGACGAGCAGGCGGCGACGAAAAAATATGTCGCGGATGACAGGGTCGTGCTCGTACGCGGTGTCATCGGTGATGTTGTAATCGATGACCGAGGCATCGCCGTGGTGACCGTTACCGGGGAGGGCGTCGACGGGAACGTCTCCTGTACGCTCACCAAGGAGGAATCTGCTCGCGCGCAGTCGCTCAAGGCCGGTGATGCCGTTCGCATTACGGGACAGTGCACCGGTATGCAGGGACTGATAGAACCGGAAGTCATCATGATTCGCTGCGGCCTGGCTGAGGAGTGAAGTTCTGAGCTCGCCGTCCGTGAAATTCAGATACCTTCGAGCAGAGCGTCAAGCTGTCCGAGATCTATGGAGTTTGGGTGAAATGTGTCCATCCACCTGCCGCACCGATTGGCGTTGAGCGGCAGACCCAGCACCGGCACCTTATGCTGCGTGCACATGCGCATTCCGCTCAGCAGCTCTGGTATGCAGGCGATGCCCAGGATTGCGGGAGAGGTAGACTTTTCCCGGAGGCGTTTGAACAGCTGGCGTCTACTGAGCGACATCCACAGGTACGGTTTGATGGAATGTCTTTCCAGTGCTGCACTCACATGATGTATGAAGCAGTCTTGTGAACATTTGCGGCAGCGCATCTCGATTTCATCACGCTCTGCTTTGCATTCCCGCGTCAGATCCCGCAGGCAATGGGGGAGAAGGGCGATGCGATAGCTTGAAGCAGCGAAACGCTCACGCTGCATGCGGTTGACCAGCATGGTTTCGAGCATGGCGAGATGATACTGTCGACGTGTCATACCCAGGACGCTGTCGTGCCGCCTGAGAAAGGAAAGTTGCGAGAGATGTCCCTCCGTCGCCCGTGTAAACGGGGCCAGTGCATTATCAATCCGTTCCTGCTGTTCACGAGTGATCGGTTCCCCGCCGCGTGATTCCCTGTTTGCGTGAAAGCCTCTTCTGCGAGTCCGTCTCGCTGCAGCACGCAGTCCCACAAGCAACATCTCTTTCGAGTCGAACGAGTCCAGCAACTCCGCAAGCATGTTGTGACATGTCGCGTAATACCCCTCCGTTGACGGGGAATCTCCGAACAACGTATAGCTGCGTCCATCGACACGGTCAGGAGAGAGCATGTATGCAGGATATGATTTCATGCGAGAAATATGTGCGAACGGATTTTCAGGGACAAGGGGAATGCTGAACTCGTCTATAATCGCACACTCAAAAGAAATGAGACTCCCCAGAAAACCTTCTTTCCGTTGTCGAATACATCTCTGGTATCAGAGCTGACGTCTACGGTTCTGTATCCATGTTCGCTGACAGCGGGTTTCAGCAGGCGGCGGACCTGGAATTCCAGATTGCCATACGAGGAGGAGATGGTCATTCCGGCTAGAACGAATGTTTCCTGAAGAAGATCATTGCGCTCATATTCACTCTCGTAGTAGGTTCTCCAGTATCCACCGTCATCCGAAGGACCAAGGTCCTCGAACGTGTGGGTGTACGCGAGTCCGGCGTTGAATGCGAACTTCTCCGGATATGCGAGTTGCAGGCACGATTCAGCGGTGAGGAAGGAGCCTGCGGCAATCCTCGGCCGCACGGCGAGGTACCAGCCGTGGCCGTCGCGATGTCCCGTCAGCGGGATTCGGCGGGAAAGCGAAATGGCAGCATGGGCACTGACCGGTCGTGTGTAGACGTCATACACATGGAAGAGGGACTCTACGCCCAGCTGCAGGGCGAAATCCGCATTCGGATCAGGGAGAAAATCATAGGGATGACGATCGTCACCCGCGTATACAATCATCTCATCTCCCCGCGTAAGTCGCGAATCGTGAAATTCGGGAGGAAGTACATTCCCGAAGAGGGAGTAAGGTACAAGATGCTGGACGGCCCGTTTGACAGCGAGGGAGTCTTCCTCCGTCGTGCTCATTGAACCCATGTCAATGCCAGAAACAGCGAAGCCCACACCCGTACCGAATACGACGGCAGGCAGTGTATATGCGATCGTGCTATAGATTACCGGTATGTGTTCTTTCTCGTTTGCGGTCGCGGAGTGCGCACTGGAAATGAGCAGAGACAAGAATGCATAACTGGAGAGTACGATTGACGGACCGAGGGGAAGGTAGTTCGGAGATTCGAGGGAGCGGATTTCCTCGATCGCGATGCGACGCAAGTAGCGGTCCGTCAGCGCTGCATCATACACCTCATCGCTGTCCCAAACGAACAATGCGGAATCCGAAACGGCGAGCAGGGGGCGGTGAAGGCGATTGCCATCCTGGGTGACAACGGTCGGAAGTGACGGCAGCGAGAACCTTCCGTTATCTATTACTATGATCTTTTTCATGATGAGCCTGGAAAAGGCCCGTAACTGCGCGGCATCTTCTCGACGTTTGAGGAACTCAGAGAAGGCAGTGGTAATGCCATCAGGTGAGAGGTGGAAGCGCTCGTACTGTGCAACCCATTCGCTGAGTACGGTGAATTCCAGTGCATCAAACCTGATGTCAGGCACCGTTCCCACTTCGCTCACAACGGTGCAGCACACACTGTCCATCCCACACCAACGCAAGTCTGCATGTGCAAACCCATCGACTCCGGTGAACAGCTCGAAATACGCCTGCTCCGCCGCAGTAATTCTGTTGCCGATGCGTGGAAGCTCCGGAGCGCTGCTCTGTCCAGACGCAGGAAACAGAAACAGCAGGAGAAGTGATATGGTGTACACAGCTTTCACCGTGTGGCTATTGCAAAGACACAACAATCGCTCAGATGTTGCAGGTGCCGGTTTCCACCCAATGAGAACATTTGCGTTGGAAGGAACAACTATGATGTTCATGTGTCCTTGATATTGAGATCTGAAGTGTGCAGGTTTCCTGAACACCTGACTGCTAAGCTTATTGTATACACGAACCGCGATGCAAACAAGTATTGACGTAAACGTTGCCTTGGTTCTACTGGTCGCTGGAGTGTTGTCAGCACATCTGGGCACCACATGGCTGTAATACAAAAGATTGCTCCAGTCGCTTTGCTGCTATTTGCGTTCTGGGGATGCAAGGATGCACCTACGGAGCCGAAACCCGAACCCGAATCGGAGCAGGCTGGGCTTATTTCGCTAACCTTGAACGAACGAATTGAAGTTTCAATCAACGACACACTACATTACTGCTGGGAGGTGATGGGAGAACTCGAGGCTGATTCCCTGATTATCGAATACATGGCTCCAGAACCTGCTTCACGTACATGGAAATTTCTCCAATCCGTGCCATGCACAAGTGGTTGCCTCAACATTCCCGTACGAGCTATCAACAAGGTCGACTTTTCATTGCGCATCCGCACGCCAGGAATGGAGAAAGTGGCGTTCTCCGCTCGGATATCAGTCTACGAACTGAAATTGCTCTGGTTCACAACCTATACCGAGGCGAGCGTGCTTCGTGAGGGGGATACACTGCATGTGTGCTGGCGTACCACCGATCTTGACCGAACCGAAGTCTTTGTGATGGAATACAGTCCCCTTCCGGAGGGCGACTGGCAATACCTTCGAAACATTGTCATCGGGGAATTCTGCGTGAATATTCTTGCAACTGAAATTCCCGAAAGCGATTTCTACCTGCGTTTTCGAAATATGGCAGGTTCTATCTCCACCACCTCGGCACAGATCCATATCACTACTGATGATGCACCCGGGACGGTTGCTTTTCTTCCCACCTCCTTGGACACATTGATTTATCACCGTGATGTGCTGCGCTGGAATATCCTCCCAGACCATGTGGAGGAGGTGCATGGTGTGTATGTGCAGCAACAGATTGTCGGGCGCGAATGGGAGCGGTCGAAGTGGTTCGATGTCTCAAACAAAGAGTTCCATCCAAGTGATCTTATCGATGCCACGGACGCGCAGTATCTGGATTATAACCCTCAGCGCAGATTTCGTATTCGTCCCGAGAGTGATACTACATGGACGTATTCGCCAGTTTACACCATTGTTGACTTCCGTCTCACGGGCCCGCCGCCAGGATCAATTATCAAGAGGGGAACAATTGTGCACGGTGCTGCTTCGCATCCCGCCGGTCCCTTGGCGGAACATTTCTGGTCAACGGACGGAGGAATAACATGGAAGGCGGTAAAGCAGAACGCGTTCGCGAATGAAAGATATGACAATAGTACGAAGCTGTTCCCGCTTCCACCAGGACAAGAGTGTTATTATGCGATGAAGGGATGGCGAGGCTCCCGGCTATTCGCTGATACTCTGGGACCGTACACTGTGCTCGACGATACACGTCCAATTGTCTCGTTCGAGCTGGGGGAGAAATGGACATATGAGTTTATGGACGACGATCAGGGAGAGATTAGCCGTGATACTGTTACTGGAACCCTCGAGCGCATCGAACAGATCGAAGATCGTATTGAATACACGTTCCGTACGGGGGCTGGTACCGAACCGTGGAATTTCCAGACCGTGATTGAGTATCCGGCTGAGATGCATCGTCTGAGTGGCTGGGTCTTTGACGACTTCACAAGTCACCTCACGGTCTATCGCTTTGCCGATCAGGACCTGGATGAGTATTCTGTGTACTGGGACGATGGTCCTTCGCGCGCCCGCATGACCATGCGGCTGGGAATCGGGCTCACTGAATATTCGTTTCAATCAAGAATGGGTGGGACGTGGTACGCCAGATCCACGATACATATCCCGTGATCCCCTACTCCAATACCGCGTGCAGCTGAAGGCGAACGACGCGGCCGGGTTCCCAGACCTGGTTGCCAGCGGCGAAGGGATTGCGGAGGTAGGAGAGATGCTGGCGGTAGTTGTTGTCGAAAAGGTTTTCGACTGTCAGATCAGCGCGCAGCATACTGCCGTTCCAGCGCAGTCCCGCGTCCACGCGCAGCCATCCGGGGGTACCATCCTCTCCCAGGGTTGGGTCGATGCGATACTGAGCCGCCTGGGTAACAATGCCGGCATGCAGCAGGACGCGCTGCCATTCCGGTGATCTGAGTTGGAGCTGGGCACGCAGGGGAGGAATTTCCGACAGCGGATTGGAATTATTCAAATGCTGTCCCCAGGTCCATGCGACGTCGGCCGTCAGCAGTTTGCGTTCATACCGCATGGTGACACCGACGAGTAATGCATCCACGTTTTCAAATGTCTGATACATTCCCTGGCTTCCGCTGCGCTTTGCCGGCTGCACGTAATTTGCAACGCTGCTGCAGAACGCCTCCGCCTGCAGTGCGTGCCAGCGAGCACTACCGCGCAGTGTACCACGCACAGGCTGGGCGAGCGTGGGATTCCCGATCCATGCCGGTTTGTCACCGGGTTTGCGTACGGTGACATAGAGCTCTTCCGCCTGGGGACTTTCAGTGGCAACTTCAACTTGAAAACCGTAACCGCTCTGCAGTCCGTCACGCCTGCGCCACTGTAATGTTGCGGCAACCAGGGGGAAATTCCTTCCGTTCTCCGCATCGGCGAAAACCTCGCGATAAAACGCCAGGCGGCTATCATCCCCGATGCGCAGATGCGTGAGTCCACCTCGCAGCGAAATGTGCCACGCCCCACAGGTCATCCCGCTACTCGCAGCACCGTAATATTGGTACACTTCCGGCATCAGATGATTCGTCAGGATCAGTGGTCCTTCGAGCACGCCAGAGGAGCTGGCGGATTCAGAGAGCTCTTCACCGAGTACGGTCTTGCCCATTTGTGCATTTGCTACCGAATCCGGTTGGTTGAAACGATTATCCGCATCCCACCTTCGCATCCAGACTTCAAAATGATCGCCAGAGACACCGACGGTCAGATTTCGCGCCGCGGTACGCATCTTTACGGCTGAATAGCGGTGTTCGTTCGTCATCAGGTGATCTGTATACGTGGTATAGAAGCGAAACTGCTTCCACTGCACGTGGCCATTCCACACCCGGTTGTAGATTTCGTCCATCAGCAGGTAGGGGAAGAGCACGTTTTCGGTATAGGCAAAGCTCCCGCCGTATTTCCAATGTCCCGCGCTGCCACGCAGGCCGGTTTCCGCCAGCATATGTCCCGGGAGCGTGTGGTATCCATAGCGATCACCGAAATCCATTCCGTCGCCGTCTCTGTACGGATCGCCTGTCGCATACCGAAGGGACAGAGCATGATGTGCTCCTTCGGCCATGACCGCCGCGTCGATACTGCGCAAGGCGTCGGCACTGCCGGCGAAGGAGGTGTGAAGACGGAAGTTTTCAGATGGGGGACGCCTGCGGAACTGCACGCTGCCCGCGAGTCCCGACGCAGGGGGAATGGATGATTTATCCAGCACCACGTTCGCAAGTTCCAGTGGATTGACGCGAGTGAGCGGGGAGTCCATACGATTGGGACATGCGCTGTGATAGCGCTCTTCGTCCACGACCACAACGATGTCTCCGCGCCTGAAACCGTCGACGGCGATATCCTGTGCAAAGGGCACACCGCGGCGGACCAGCGAAAAGCCGTTCTGTGAAAGAATGGATGAGACAGCCTCCTTGCGCATGGGAACGTCAAGGCGTCCGAAGCCAATGCGCCGGGCGGAAATCTCCACCGTGTTCATTTCCCATGTCTGAAGGCTGTCGGATTCCTGGGCGTGCACGACGCCGATCAATAGCAGGATAGATAGGACGAAGAACTTGGCCATCTGGTCACCCCTGAATGTGCTGCGATGTCTGCGCTGATGCGTGGTTATGATACGAAGAATATCACAAAAAGAACGAAGCAAGACAAGGACATCCGATAAGGCAGACGCAGGTGCCGCATTTACGCGGGACGTTTCCCACGCGTGTAAATATTCATATATTCCACTCCGAAGCTCTCATCCAAATTTCCGGAGGCCCACCATGCGAACTCCATCTGTCAGCATCGTTATCCTTGCCGTCATCTGCTGCACTCTCCCTTTGCATGCACAGACACAGCGTCAGGTTCTGCTCGAGGAATTTTCTACTGCAGTATGCGGGTTCTGTCCCGATGGCGGACTCGTTGCCGAGCAGATTGCGCATGATCATCCGTCGGTAATCTGGGTGACGCATCATGCCGGTTTCGGAGTGGATTCGATGACGACGCCGGAGAGCAAGGGGATTGCATCGGCCTTTACAAACTTCGCACCTTCGGCACTGATTGATAGAGGGGTGTACCCGGTACACGTAGCGCCGTATCTGGAGGAGTACGGGAAAATCGGAACTACGCGGTCGAAGTGGGACAGTGTGGTGACGGCCCGGCTCGGGGATGAACAGTATGCGCGCCTCGACATCACGACCTCTTACAATGCAGCCACCACCACGCTCAACTGCAGCATCGATATTGTGTTCAGCACGGTACCAGAACCCGGGGATATCCGCGTGAATATGTTCCTTGTGGAAGACAGCGTCATCGGAACGGGAAGTGGTTTCGATCAGAAGAATTACTACGACGGGAGTGCGGGACACCCCTATTACCAGGCAGGAAATCCCATTCTCGGCTTCGTGCACAGGCGCGTGGTCAGTGCCGTGCCGACCGGGACGTGGGGAGTGGCCGGTATCGTTCCTCCGTCGCCAGAAACCGGCGTCACGTATACGTATTCCTGGTCCGGTTCGCTCATGGATGTCTGGAATGATTGCAACATCGGCCGGCAGGATGCCATCTCCGTGGTGGCTTTTCTCTCGTATTACGATGAGGATATAAAAAAGCGGCAGGTGATTCACGCTGCGGAAGCCCAGGTCGATGCAAGAACCATCATCATTTGCCACGCTCCCGGTCCCCAATCTCCGGCTATCCTGGCCTGGCCGAATCCTTCACACGATCTCATCCGTCTCAGCACTGATCTGCCCGCAGGAGAGAGCGGCAGACTGGTCGTGACGGATGCTGCAGGACGCCAGGTCGCGCAATATGACGTCAGAACGGGGCGGAATCTCTATACGCTCGATGCTTCGGCCTTGCCTTCCGGTTCCTACCTGTATTGCCTGTTCAGCAGTTCCAGTCCCATGGTAACGGGACGATTGCAGGTCCTTCACTGACCGCGCAAATATGCAGAATGTGCATATTTCAAATTCCTGTGTAACTTGTAGTGCGACTCCCCGTAAAAATGAACACCGCACTGACAAACTTTGCCACAGGAATACGGCATCATGAAAACGAAAAGGATTGTACTTCCTCTTCTGCTCCTTGCCATTGTGTTCGTCGCAAACGCCTGCGATGATGATCAGATCGATGGTAGTGGACAGCAGCAGACCATCCCTTACACCATCGCGGATTTCAACAGCGTTGCAGCAGAAACAGGGTTTCGTGTGAGTCTCTCACCGGACAGCCTCTATTCTGTTGCGGTAACTACGGATGACAATCTGCTCGACTATGTCGATGTTTCCCGCTCCAGTACGACGCTCAACCTCAAGGTTAAACCCAACAGCGATGTGCAGTTCACGGAGCTGCGTGCGGACGTGCGCATGCCTTCGCTCGAATCTCTGACACTGGCCAGTGGAGCACGTTGCTCACTGAAGGATGGCTTCTCTTCACTGCTTCCTTTCAGCGTCGTACTCACTGCGGGTTCTTCAGCTGAAGGAAATATCGTGACGGGAAACATTTCCTGTCTCGCGACGGCGGGGAGCAATCTGACGCTCGAGGGCAGCGGATTGCTGGGAAGCATCGTCGCATCCGCTGGCAGTACGGTGGATCTGCGCGACTTTACAATGACGGATGTGAGCGTATCCGCCGATGCAGGTAGCATTGTGTATATCAATTGCAGCGGAAGACTCGACGTGAGTGCCTCGGGCGGTTCACGCGTTTACTACACCGGGAATGCACAGCTTGGCAGCGTATCCGTCACCGGAGGAAGCACTTTGCAGATTATTCCCTGAATCAGAAAGACTGGATACAATCAACATGCAATCACGCAAGGATATCATACGTGAATACAAAGAGCGGAAACACACCGCCGGGGTCTTCATCATAAAGAATACCGCGAACGGGAGATTCCTGCTCGGCAGCAGCCTCAATATTGAGGGCCCCCTCAACAAGCACAGGTTCATGCTGCAGATCGGCTCGCACCGCAATACTGAGATGCAGAAGGACTTCAGGGAATTCGGATCGGAAGCTTTTGTCTTCGAGATTCTCGAAACAATCGAACCCTCCGACAAACCCGGCTTCGACATCGACGATGAATTGAAATTGCTTGAAGAGATCTGGGTGGAAAAACTGCAGCCTTCAGGGGAGCTGGGATATAACCGTGAGCAAAAAATCAGAGAGGCCTGAAGGCTTCCATTACATACATAATGAAAGGATAAAACAATGATCGTCGTTCGCGATGTTTTCCGTGTACAATTCGGCCAGATGAAGCCTGCTGTTGCCTCGCTTCAGGACATGGCATCCAATCTCGCCAGCAAGGGTGAAACCTTCCCGTTTCGCGTTCTCACCGACGCGGCAGGTCCGTATTACACACTCGTCCTGGAGTTGACATTTGACAGCCTCGCTGCGTATGAGAGTGAAATGAAAACCCTTTTCGCAACCGAGGACTGGCAGCAGTGGTACAAATCATTCCTGCCCTTTCTCACTGACGGACAGCGAGAGATTTACAATATTGTCGAGACCGACTGACAGGTCTTGGCGCAACTGAAGGACGGTTCGTAAAAAAAAACGTGCACATCGTTGCCTGATGTGCACGTTTTTCAATAGGAGTGCGCTTGCTGATCAGGTGGTATACACCGAGTTGAATATGATGTAGTCCGTCGTCAGGTCGGTTCCCCAGCCCACGGCTTCGGCGTCGCCGTCGTTGCAGTTCATGTCGACGACGATATGGGATTCGCGAAGCAGACGTTTTATGTTGTTGCGGTCGAACTCGGCGGGACGACCAGCCTCGAGTACAGAAACCTGGATTTCTTCAGAGCCGAGTGCGAGGTCGACTTTGCTGTGATCAAATGGGACACCTGCATTCCCCGCAGCACCGAGAATGCGACCCCAGTTTGGGTCACGTCCTGTCATCGCCGTTTTCACGAGAATGGAACTGGAGATTGCACGCACCAGTTTACGGGCGGTTTCACGGTCCTGCACGCCGGATACGCGATACTCGATATATTTCGAACAGCCTTCCCCATCAGAAACGATAAGCTTGGCAAGGTGCGACATCAGCTCATGCAGATGTTCGTAGAACAGAGCATAGCTGCTGCTGTCGGTCGAAGTGATCGTCTCATTTCCTGCCATCCCATTCGCCATGACGGCTACCATGTCGTTGGTCGATGTGTCGCCGTCCACCGTGATCATATTGAAGGTATCGTCGACGCAGCTGCGTACGGCGATGTCCAGCACTTGCGGGTCAATCGAGATATCGGTGACGATGAAGGCCAGCATGGTTCCCATATTGGGATGAATCATGCCCGAGCCCTTGGCGATACCGCTGAGATTGATGGTGATGCCGTCAAGTTCGAAATCGACAAACCCTTCTTTCGCAAAGGTGTCGGTTGTGAGGATGGCGTTGGCCGTAAACGACCCCGCTTTCGAGTCGTCCGACAGCTTCTCCATGTTGGTGCGTATACCTTCGACGACTTCGTTGGTAGGGAAGGGTTCGCCGATGATGCCGGTTGAGGCAACAAGTACGAGAGATGGATCGATATTCAGTGTCTCCGCCGCTGCGGTCACCATGGCCTCAGCGCCTTCACGACCCTGCTCGCCGGTGCAGGCATTGGCATTTCCCGCGTTGCAGACGATGACCTGGGCCATTCCATCCGCGATGTTGCGCTGAGACACCTTCACAGGTTCGGCCGTGACCTTATTGCGTGTGAATGTCGCGGCTGCCGCTGCGGGTACTTCGGAATGGATGATTGCCAGGTCGCGGCGCATGGATTTGATACCAATATGTGCTCCCCAGCAGGTGATGCCGCGTACGTTCGTCAGATTGCGTAGCATGAGTGTATCTATCATGTTGGTGAATGATGGATCGTCTTATTGCGCGATCGTTCAGGGATGCATCGGAACCTGCGTAAGACCGGTGGTCTCCGGCAGTCCGTACATGCAGTTCATGTTCTGTACCGCCTGTCCGGCGGCACCTTTGACGAGATTGTCGATTGCGGAAAGCGCGATGATACGCCTTGTGCGTTGATCATAGGTGACGTAGACATCGCAGTAATTCGAACCGCGCACTTCCTTGAGCGTGGGCGGTGTGCTGCGCAGGCGGACAAAGGGTTCGTTTGCGTAACGTTCTGCATATGCCTCGCGCACGTCACTTTCCGAGAGTTCTTTCGAGGGCGTAGTGTAAATGGTCGCGAGTATACCGCGGTCTACCGGCAGCAAGTGGGGAGTGAACTGCACCGACGCTTCGGTGGCTCCCCGCGCCACGAGCTGTTCCTCGATTTCTGCGGTATGCCGATGCGTCTTCAATCCGTACGCGCGGAAATTGTCCGCGACGTTCGAATAGTGTGTCGTCTCCTTCGGTGTGACGCCAGCACCGGTAGTGCCGGATTTTGCATCGACAATGATCTGCGTCGGATCAATGAGTCCGGCTTCAAGCAGCGGCAGTGTTCCGAGAATAGAGCAGGTGGGATAACAACCGGGATTGGCCACCAGTTGTGCCCCGGTGATCTTCTCCCTGTGCAGCTCGGGAAGACCGAATACTGCTTCCTCGATACCTTGCGGATACACGTGCTCCTTTCCGTACCACTGCGCATACGCCTGTGCCGAGTGCAGCCGGAAATCGCCGGAAAGATCGATCATGCGGAAGCCGCTGCCGGCATGACGTGCCACAAAATCCATGGATACGCCATGGGGAAGGGCAAGGAAGGCCAGGTCGGGTTTATGATCAGCCAGCTCATCAGCCGAAATCAGCGTATGGGAGAGGATGTCCTGGAAATGCGGGTGTACATCCGAAAATGCGTCCCCTGCGCGACGTTCGGATGTGATCGCAACAATTTCCACGGAGGGATGCTGGACAAGGATGCGCAGCAGTTCAGACCCCGTGTACCCGGTGGCGCCGACGATGGCGACGCGTATGCGTGTGGCCTCGCTCATGTTTTTCCCTCCATGCTGGAAAGGACGGCATCAAGCGTGTCGATGATGGTTCGCAGCTCGTCCCTGCTGATGATGAGCGGGGGAACCAGGCGAAGGACGTTCTCCGCCGTCGCGTTGGCAATAACTCCACGCGCGAGCATTTCCAGCATAACGGGTTTCGATGCCATGCTGAATTCCACACCGAGCATGAGCCCCATACCGCGTACTTCACGGATCACTCCGTGTTTCTCTTTGAGCTTGAGCAGCTCATCGCGAAACCATTCCCCGTTTTCTTTTGCCACACCGGCGATGTTCTCGTCGAGCAGCGTACGCATGGTTGCAAGCGCTGTGGCCGTTGCGAGCGGATTGCCACCGAAAGTCGTGCCGTGATCACCGAATTCCATCGCCGCGGCGACCTTCTCGCTGCAGAGGATGGCGCCGATGGGGATGCCGCCGCCAAGTCCTTTCGCCAGTGTCATGATGTCCGGCTGCACGCCGAACACATCCTTCGCGAACATACTTCCTGTGCGGGCGATTCCGCATTGAATTTCATCGAAAATGAGAAGCACACCGCTGCGGTCGCAGAGTGCCCGGAGTCCCTCGAGGAAATCACGTTCGGCGACATTGATGCCGCCTTCCCCCTGAATCGGCTCGACGACAATGGCGGCGGTATCCGCCTGCACTGCGGCCTCGGCTGCGGCGAGGTCGTTGAACGGGACGCGGGTGAAACCCGGGGGCATGGGACCAAATCCCCGCTGCATGCGTTCTCCGCCCGTCGCGATGGCTGCGAGTGTACGACCGTGAAAGGAACGCTCCATGGCGATGATGCCGCCACCACGTCCATGTGCGTGGGCATACTTGCGTGCGATTTTGAACGCGCCTTCGATGGACTCCGTCCCACTGTTCGAGAAGAACACCCTGTCCATTCCCGAAACCTCCACAAGCAGCTTCTCGAGTTCCACCTGTGGTTCGCTGACAAAGTAGTTGGAGATATGCATCAGTTTGCCTGCCTGCTCCCGCACGGCTTCAACGATGCGTGGGTGACTGTGCCCGAGACTGTTCACGGCAATGCCGGCAAGTGCGTCAATATACTCCTTGCCTTCCACGTCCCAGAGTCGTGCTCCGCTGCCGTGTGAAAAGGCAATCGGTATTCTGTTGTACGTCTGAAGATGATACTGCCGGTCGAGTCCGTGCAGCGCTTCGTTGGTTTTTTCAAGTGCCATTGTTGTTTCCCTGGTGAACGATACGAGTTCCACATTCCTCGCCGGCTGCCGCCATCCGCAGCTGATCCGGTTTCATGCCGTTGATAATGCGTGCTTCCGCCGCGCCATGCAGCAGGGCGACGCGGCAGGATTCCAGCTTGGGTATCATGCCGCCGACAATGATACCGCCCATGGCGGCTTCAACCTCTTGCAGCGTCATTCGCGGAATGAAGGATTCGGGCTGATGGATGTCTTCGTAGACACCATCGACGTCGGTCAGCACGAGGTAGCGATCCGCTTTGAGCGCGGCTGCGATATGTCCAGCGAACATATCCGCATTGATGTTGTAGTCGGTGCCGTGCTCGTCTGATGCGATACAGGTCATGACAGGCAGATAGCCGCGGTCGAGCAGGAGTTCCAGCAGGGCGGGGTCGACCGAGGCGACATCGCCCACCTGCCCGAGATCATGCTCATGGAGCTTTCCGTCCTTCTCCTCCCGGTGAAGGCGGCGTGTGGCGGTCACCATGCGTCCGTCTTTACCGGAGAGTCCGACCGCGCGCAGTCCGGTGCTGTTGAAGCGCTGCACGAGGTCTCCGTTGACGCGGCCTTTCAGGGCCATCTCGACATAGCGGAGCGCTTCGCCTGTGGTGACCCGGTGACCACCAACGAAAGTGGATTCCACGCCGGCGAGTTCCAGCGTTTCCGCGATGAACGGTCCGCCCCCGTGTACCACAACAACGCGTGCGCCCTGTCGATGGAGGTCTGCGATCTGTTGAACGATCTGCGTTGTGACAGTTTCGTCGCGCATGGCGTTACCGCCGTACTTGATTACAATCAGTCCGGTCATCTCACGTTGTCAGAAATGTTTCGCTGAAGTATTGATAAGTATATAAGATAGGATTTTTGGGCCCGATGCAAAATGCAGTCGGATTTCCGCACTTTTTATGCAGCTGCAGGACCTCATGCGCTCTCACCATCCAGGTCGTGGGACCTGTCGCTGCTGCGGCGAGGCATGTCCTTGATGTGGATGTCCCGCTGCGGGAAGGGGATAGTGATGCCTTCCTCGCGAAAACGTTTGTCGATGGCGAAATACATCTGACTGCGCATGACGCCAGGACGCGAAGTGAACTCCCGTGTCCAAACGCGAAGATTGTAAATGATCCCGTTTTCCCCGAATTCCGAGATCAGTACATCGGGTGCCGGATTCTCGAGCACCCCCTCATGATTCTCAGCGATGGAGATCAGGACTTCCCGCACGCGCGATGCCTCCTCGGCGTATGTGACGCCGATCGGGAAGTTCAGGCGGATTTTGCTGTCGGAATGACTCCAGTTGATGACAGTTTGAGAGATGAACTCGGAGTTCGGTACGATGATGGAGATGTTGTCGTTGGTGACGATTTCCGTGGCTCGCATGGAAATGTTGGTCACGTTCCCTGCAATGTCTGATACTTCGATGCGATCACCGACCTTGATGGGCCGCTCCATGAAGATTATGAGGCCGCTGATGAGGTTGTTCGTAATGGTCTGCAGACCGAATCCGATACCAACACCGAGAGCACCGAGAAGAACGGTAATGCTGCTTAGGTTGATGCCTGCAGTTTGAAGCAGGATGATAAAGCCGATGGTCAGGACGAAGTAGCGGATAAACGAACCCATGGCTGCCCGTGTGCCGAGCTCGATGCGGCTGCGTGCGAGCAGGCGGTAGACGATCAGCTTGTTCAGCTTCCCGGTGAGCCAGAATAACAGAAAGAGTGCCACGCCGAGATAGACGATTGTCCACACCGAAACATCGGTCTTCCCGAGTGAGAAAAGTGGCGTGTTGGCGATGCGCACTATTTCATTGAATATGAATTGAATCTGTTCCATGATTTATCCGTGGAATGGGAAAAAAACGGGGAGCAGCAGCACGGAGAGTGCCCAGAAGAGCAGGGTCAGCGGGGTGCCGATCTTAAGGAAATCCGCAAACCGGTACTGTCCGACACCGTATATCATCGTGTTGGTCTGATACCCGACCGGTGTCAGAAAGCTTGCAGACGCCGCAAAGGTCACCGCTACGAGGAGGGGACGCGCGCTGATCCCGAGGGATTCGGCTCCGGCAAAGGCAATGGGGGCGATGAGCACTGCCGTCGCCGCATTCGACATGATGCCCGTCAGCAGAGCGGTGAGCAGGTAGAGTATCGCCAGGAAGGCCAGTGGTCCGAATTGTCCGACCATGGAGATGAGGGTGTCCGAGAGCTGCGAGGCCAGTCCGCTGCTTTCCATGGCGATGCCCAGTGAGAGAATGCCGCCGAGAAGAAAGATCACTTTCCAGTCGATGGCCCTGTAGGCTTCCTCTATGGTAATAGTGCCGATGAGAACAAGAAGGATAGCTCCGGCAACTGCTGCAGCCTCGATGGGGAGGAGGTTCAGCGCCGCAACGACGATGACAGCAGCGGCGACGAGCAAGGCGGAGAACAGACGGGAGCGTCTGTAGGTCGGGAGCTGTACCTCGGAGGCCACCACGAAATTGGGATCGGCTTCGATACGCCGCGTATCCGCCTTGGGCGTTTCGATCAGGATGGCATCACCGGGACTGAGACGCGTGTTGCGAAATCCCTTGCGCTGCAAAGCGCCGCGATGTCTCAGGGCAAGCGCAGTGGCACGAAACATATCCCTGAACTTCGCGCTGCGAATCGATTGTCCCACCAGTGGAGCGTTGGGAGCGACGATGACTTCGAGCAGCGAAAGCTCCTCGGTGTTGAAATCTTCGTCCTGCAGCGTTTTATCTCCCTTGACCGTGCAGCCGACATGACGCTTCAGTTCATGAATCTGGCGCACATCACAGCGTACCCGCAGCGTGTCACCCGCTTCAAGCCTCACTGCATGCGGGGCATCGCCCTGCCACGTCCCATCCCTGATGACGCCGATCACATCAATGTCGAGATCTCGCACGAGGGGAGACTCGTCCACGCGACTGCCCACGGAAGGAGCTTCGGGGAGAAGGACGATGTCTGTCAGGTAATCCGCCATGTCGTAGCGGCGCGTCAGGCTGTTCTCAGAGGGACGATCAGGCAGCAGGCGCAGCCCGAAGGTCATCATGTACAGCAAGCCCGCCCCAAGCAGCAGCAGCGCCGGTAGCGTGAATTCAAACATGCCGAAGGCATTCTGGCCATGCTCGACGGCGATGGAGTTGATAAGAATGTTGGTCGAAGTACCCACGAGGGTGAGCATGCCGCCAAACATCGAAGCGAAGGAAACAGGGAGCAGCAGACGTGTCGGGCTGATGGAAGTATCGTTAGAGACACTGAGAAGTACGGGGATGAAAACGGCTACAACCGGGGTGTTGTTGATAAAAGCTGAAACGACTGCGATCAGGACCATCGTGAGAATGAGTCCCTGCATGTACCCCCGGTTGAAAATTTTCTTACTGGCTACTGCGAGATAGCTGACCGCACCTGTTCGACGTAACGCCTCACTGATGACGAACATTGCGGCAACGGTGATCGTCGCTGTGTTGCTGAAACCGGCGAATCCCTGCCGCGGTGTCAAAACACCGCTCACGATGAGCGCCGCCATGATGAGCACAGCAGTCACGTCCACCCTTATACGTTCTATTGAAAACAGCACGAGGGCGGCCGCAAGCAGTCCGATAACAATCCACATTTCCAGAGTCATACATCTTCACAACAGTACACCCTGGAGACATGTTCCCTCTGTGATATTGTTCGTCAGCGCAGTCTGCAATCAGCCGTGCACGACCTGCCTGTCACTTGATCTGTGACATGACCATGTGCAGCACGATATTTTCCGTGCGCAGGATGCAGATGTAATTGCCGGAAGCCAGCGTGCTCGCGTCGAACATCGCCTGGTATGCGCCTTCCTCCCTGTATCCGCTGAAGAGTGTGGCCACGCGCTGCCCGAGCGTGTTGAGTATATACAGCTCTGCATTGCCGCGCTCGATGAGTTCATACGTGATCACCGTCGCACCGTTGAAAGGATTTGGTCTATTCTGCGAGAGACGTGCGGTTCCTTCTGCATCAAAAAGTCTGTCGCCCCCTTCACGGCATATGTTGATGCGCAGCGATCCATCGAGAAGCGTCACCGCAACGGGAGCATCGGTCCACAGCATCGCATCGAACAGCAGGGGAATGGAGTCCCGGTTGCCCAGGGCAGCGATGGCATCAAAGTACACACCACCTGCGCGCAATGTGGCAAGTGAGGAAGAGATTTCAACGATGCGATCACCCGCATCGATTGTTGACGGGAGACTCTCGTCGAGCGGAACCAGTACGGATTTGTTGAAACGCACGCGAGCGGTGAAGAGGTTCGCCCCGACAGCATCGAGACAGCTGTGCTCTGACATGCTGAGATCGATGCGTACGGTATCGCCGGGACTCACGACGCGATGCGGCAACGCGATGATTGTCGCTGCGGCGACGCAGTCCACCGGGAAAGCGGAAGATGCGAGGGGACAGCCGTTGGCATCGGTAATGACGACGGTATATGTCCCGGCAAAGGTAATGGGACACTGCTGTCCGGTCTCGCCGGGAAGGAGGCTGTCATTCCTGTACCACTGATAGGTTGTAGCCGGAGATGAGACAAGTATCATTGCATCCCTTGAGATGACCGGTGCAGGCGGTTGCGCGTGCATCTGCACATGATGCGGATCGGAAGTCGCTTCACAGCCGTTGCTGTCGACGACGGTCACCGTTCTGTCGCCGGTGCCAGTCATCGTGCAATATGGTCCTGTACTGCCGTCGCTCCACCGGTAGGATACGAAGCCCGGTGTCGCGGCCAGCACTGCGGTGTCTCCGGGACAGACTTGCGCCGGACCGATGATTTCAGGGTCCGGTGCAGGGTATACGCTCACTGTGAACGGATCCGAACTGCCTGCACAACCTGCGGCGTCGCGTACGTATACGGTATAACGTCCGGGCGTCCGAACAGTTATCACCTGCCCGGAAGCCGGTCCATCGGGCGTAGTCCAACTGTAATTGAGGTAGCCGCTGCCCGCGTCGAGTTGCAGCTCGGATCCCGCACAGAAGAAAGCGGCGCCGCTTATGGTGGGCCTGATGCTGTCACCGATGGTGACGTTCAATGTGTCAACAGCCTGGCATACACCGTTATCGATGATGACGATGACGAACCCCGCACCATTTCCTCCCCATTGTACCTGAAGACTGTCTTCGCTCAATGTATTCTCCGCAATGCCCCCGGCGAGCTCCCATCGTATGGTGTTGCCTGCCTGGGGACGCAGCCGATACGTGGCAATGGTGTTGCGACATACCGTAATGGGACCCAGAATTTCCGGATCCGGGGCGGGAAGGATGGTGATTTGCCTGGCAATGCTCGTGGCTTCACAGCCTCCGGCGGATATGACGGTGACAGTATACGTGCCACTCTCACGCGCGCGAAGTTCATGCGCCGTTGTGCCAATGTCACCCGACGGCGTATGCCAGATGTACCGGGCTTCGCCTTTGCCCGTGCTCAGAATGACGGAATCGGTCTCACAGATGACGGTGTCTGGCCACGCGGTCAGTACAGCATCGGGAATCTCGTGAACGACGATTTCGAGCACTGCCGATCCGCTGCAGGGCAGCTGGCCTGTACTATCGTGCTCGGTTACCTGGAGCGTGTACGTCCCTGGCTGCAGCCAGCGCAATGTGAGTTGCAGGGAGTCGCGCTGCAGTACTTCCGCGGCTGATGGGATATCCCATTGCGTACTTCCGTCCCCCTTCTGCAGCGTGTACACCGCGGTGTCTCCTGCGCACAGGTGCAGACGTCCCGTGAGCTGCGGGTCGGGTGCCGGCAGCACGGTGACGAATATGCTGTCAATGCCCCTGCAGCTATCCGCCGTTGCAGCGTGAATATAATACCAGCCTTCTTTCCATACTGTACATGAGCGTCCACTGCCGATGATCTCACCATCCCCGTTCGTCCAGGTAATAATCGGCCAGCTCCTGACCGAACGCAGAAGGAGGGAATCGCCATCGCAGATGCGGGGTGGACCGCCGGTGTATATATCAGGATCGATACCAGTGATGACTTCTACCGGATAGCGCAGCGTATCGGAACAGCCTGTCGACGCATCGACGACCACAAGTTGAAGCTGCATGCGTCCGGCTGTCGTCCATCGTACCCGCAGCGCATCCCGCGTCGTACTGCTGATCGCCTGCCCATCCTCGATGGTCCAGGTGTACTCCCAGCTGCCGCGCAGCAGAGTGTTGTAATCATGAATGCTGTTCAGGCAGACAAGGGTGGGGCCGTCGATAGTGAAATTGGGACCGGGGTTCACCGCGACATCGATTGTATCGCTCAACCCGCTGCAGCCAGTGCTGTCTTCAGCTATGACATAGTAGCTCCCGGCGCGACCGGTGACGAGCGCATTTGTGTTGCTCACAATCCTGCCCGAATCATCGACCCACCTGTAGTTCCTGTAGCCGCTGGTGGCGCTGAGCAGTACACTGTCGCCCTCACACATGGGGAAGCTGCCGTTGATGTCGATATCGAGCGTAAAGCCGGGCTTGAATGTCAGAAAAATCGATGACGAGGATGCTTCGCAGCCAAAGGTGTCATGCACCGAGACGCTGTAGCGTCCCGGCTGAGTGGCAAGCAGTGTTCTGCCCGTATCAGGAATGATGCGCGTCGGTGTGCGCCATGTATACGATTGATAACCCGCCGCGGCGGTCAGGAGCACGCTGTCGCCGATGCAGCGCACGGTGGGACCGTCAATGCTGAGATCGATGCCCGACGTGGGATATACCTCAACGCGAATGCTGTCAATTCCTTCACAACCGAGGCTGTCGACTGCATGCACGTAATACGTGGTGGGAAATTGCACGGTGACGGTGGGCTGCTGCTTCGTGCTGTCGTTCATACCCGCAGCAGGGCGCCAACGGAACGTAACCTTCCCGGTCGCACTCATGAGCTGCAGCGGAAGGGTGATCGATGCGTTTGCGCATACAAACACGGTGTCAGGGAGCAACAATTCCAGTTCCCCATCAGTTGTGACAAGGATGTCATCCTCTCCGATACATCCGTTACTGTCGATGACAGTGACATGATAGGTTGTCGCAACCGTCGGACTCGCCAGCGGCTGCTGCACGGTGCTGTCGCTGAGCGATGCTGCGGGCGTCCAGGCAATGGTGTACGGTGGCGTGGCATTGCTGATGACGAGGGGGAGGCGTACGCTGTTGCCGGCGCAGATGGCGATCGAATCGGGAAGTTGCAGATCCAACTCGTCGCGGAGTGTGACGTAGATGCTGTCGCGCACCTCGCAGCCAGCCGAGTCACGGAGTACAACATGATACCATCGTGGAATGGTGGGGGACACGATAGGTTGCAGAACATCCGTTGCGCTCAACCCCGTGCCGGGCGACCAGACAACGTCGAACGGCGGGAGTCCCTGCGTCACCTGCAATGGTATGGGGGCCGAGCTTCCCGGACAGAGGAACAATGAATCCGGCAGCAGCAGGATGGGGGGAGGCACGATGCGTACGTCGACCGTGTCGAAAGAGACACAACCGCGTCGGTTTTCAACACGGAGAATATATCTTCGGTCAGTGCTTGCCTGTACCGCAGTCTGTGCCGAGTCGGGGGTGGTGAGTCCATCCGGTGGAGACCAGGCATACGTCGCGGAGGGATCGGACGGTGGTGTCCCGATTGTCCCTGTGACGCTGTTGCAGAGCACCAGATCGGGGCCCGCATCCGCAACCGGCGCTGCTCTCACATTCAGTGAGAAATAGGCGACACCCGGACAACCCGCGGTATCGAGAACCTCCACCGTGTACAGCCCCGGGGTTTTGCCTACTGTCGTATTTGTCGTATCACCTGTCGGGGTCCAGTAATACGATGCATAGCCAGGAGTGGCGGTCAGGATACTTTCCTCACCCTCGCAGATTTCACTGTCACCCGTAATGGTGATATTCAGACTGTCACATGGATTCTCATTGCAGGTGATGCCGAATGGAAGGCTGATGAGTACGAGCTGCGGGAAGCCTTTCGGCGTCCCATGGTTCCCCATGCCAGAATAATCTTCATACGAATCACAGAAGCGCCACCAGCCCACAAGTCCCGTCTTGTCACTGTTCGAAAGATCCTTATCCTTCGTCGCATTGATCTGCGCCTGCGTCCGCTCGATGTTCCAGTACCGGGCTTCATCGATGATGCCATCAAGGTACGCCCCTGAGCTGTTGTTATAGTATCCGCACCAGGCGAGACCGGTGTTGCAATTGAACTGACGTGAGGTGAATGTCGGGGAGATCGCGAGCTGGCCGTCGATATACAGTTTCGCGTATCCGGCGGGACCATTGACCACGAGGGCTACGTGATACCAGGTATCTGGGAGGAAGGAATTGTCGGCAGTATAGAAGTAGCTGTCGGGAGGTGATTTGGCAGTGATGAAGGCTAGACGTTTACGGCTGAACTCATACCACAGCTGCCAGTCAGAGGGGGTTCCACTCGTGACATCACGTGTGACGATCAATCCACCGCTCGAAGATTTTACCCATACCTCGACCGTAAACACGGGTATGGCGATGGAAGAATTATCGGGAATCTGCATCCAGTTCCCGTTTCCCGCCCGCATTCCCCGGTTGGGAATAAGCTGTGCCTGCGCAGTGGTTGTGAGTAAAAACAGTGCAATCGCAACAGTACGCAGCAGCTGACAACACATGGTCTCCTCCCGGGCAAGTGAACAACGACCGCAATGCGGTCTTACCATCGTACGGTAAATATCATAATGAGAGAATAATATCAGAGAAGCAAGTGTGTTGTGATGCCGTCTGCGTGACAGATGTAAAACGCCCCGGCCTTCACAGGAGAAGGACGGGGCGTTGTGCGAGAAATAGCGCTCTTACGCGATGCGCATATGACTAGTTATTCTGCGGCATCGGGATGAGGGGGCATTCGAAGTACGTCGATGTGCTTTCGAAATCGGAGAGGTCGAGATCCTCGACACTGCAGGCATCGTCGTACTTGAAGGGATCGACGCCGCTCTTGAGCACGTTCACGTGCCAGCGTCCGCCGTTGAAGTCCTGATCGCCGGGTTTGGATTCGGAGATGGCGCCGACACCGTCCTTGAACTCACCCATCACGAGTCCGACATTGTAAAGTTCATCGAAATTTCCTGCATTCGGATTGAAATGTGCCGGGGTACCGACGGTGCGGAACAGCGTGCAGTCGCCCCAGATGGTACCGCGGCCGACCTTCATCAGGGTGGACTCGCTGTTGTCGGGACCTGCGTTGCCGTCCGGGGAAATGGGACCTGCTTCCTGGTTACAGCCCATGAACGTCATGGCGCCGGCGAGAAAGACTACAGCTGCGAGGGGAAAAAGTGTGCGTTTCATATATCTCTCCTGTGAATGATGAATGACATTTCCCGGAGAGCGATGTGGAGCGGTGCTCCACGGCTTCTCCTTGAATGAGCGTCGGATGAAACAGCTTTCCGATTAACACTGCTGTAATCTAGGAAGCGTATCCCTGGAGAGAAATGATGGAATGTCCCGAGGCCATGCGGATTATTCCCGATATGCGGAATAATTCATGACCGGACGGTTCAGTGACCTGAAAAATCAATGCACTATTGGATCACTGAACTGGTATGCGTGCATCGCGCAGTTCCTGGGTGGTATGCCCGGTGACCTTTTTGAAGAGACGGAGGAACTGCGCAGCATCGCTGAAGCCAAGCTCAAAGGCGATTTCCTTTGCCGTCTTGTCCGTGAGCAGCAGCAGCCGCTGCGCTTCGAGAACGATACGTTCATGAATCACCTGCAGTGCACTGCGTCCCGCATAACGCACGAAGAGATTGGACAGGGTTTTTGGGGAGCGATTGAGGAGGGCGGCATAGTCCGCAACTTTGTGTTTGCTGCGATAATGCTTGTCGACAAGCGCACTGTAAGAGCGCAGCAGATCGGTCTGCGCGAGTAGGAGGTTCTGTTCCTTCTCCATCTTTTCCTTGACGAGCCGGGCGCAGGTGATGATCAGCCGCTTGAGCAGGACGCGAAGCATTTCGAGTTGCAGACGATCCGCGTTTTCGAACTCGCGCTCGAGCATCTGCAGCACGAGGTTCACGCTGTCGGCATCCCCCTGTGGAATATCGATCACCGGTGGCTGCATCGCGGTGTTGAACAGCAGTCCGTTGCAACTGACTTCGGCATCATGATACTCCACGCAGTAGAATTCACGATTGAATTGAATGCAGTACACGCTGCGCGACGTCAGGCGGTCGACCTCAAGCAGCGTCCCCGGGGAAAGCGTGAGTCCCGTCGCAGTCCCAAGCGAGATGCGCGAGGTGTCGCATGCAAGACTGCAGTCGCTGTCCAGACAAAGCAGAATGGTGTAATGGGGGATGCACTGTCTTGACCCGACCTGGAAATCCTCTTCCAGGAAGCCGACGCTGAAAAAAGCATTCAAGCTGGCTTTGGAATACCGCAGCATACATGTTCTCGCACAATTGTTGCCGGTGTGATGGACACTATATAGTAAGCATTCTCCGCAAGCGAGAGAATGGATTTTTGATTGACCCGCCCATGTCCCGGTATCTTGCGGGTGATGCGATAGCTGTGTAGTTTCCCGCAGACAATTCCATTATGCACATTCTGCATATTCCCCGCATGCGCGCTTTCATGATGCACATTCTGCATATTCCCGCTTTGCGTTCACATCGGCGTCACCGCGCGGTGCTGAGTATTGCAGCGTTTTTGCTGCTGACAGCATTGCCGTATCCACAAGCTGCCTTGCATGCACAGCATATTGTCGTCGATCATACTTCTGTCGCGCTCTTCGAGCATATCCCTCCGGCATATAAGGATGCGGCAGCTGCGTTGCGGCTGTTTTTCATGGACCGCTCGGTCGGAGGAAACATCAATGATGCGTTGTCATGTCTTTCGCATTTGCATGGGGATGCCCCCAATTCCTGCACGCGGGCGGGACATCGGGACGCACGCTACGCCGTCGATCCTTCGGAAGTATACTGGGATGGGGAATGGGATCGCAGCAACTGGCGCTATGAGTTCTGGCCCGCGGGATGTTCGGAAGACGCGAACTGTTTTATCGAATCTGTTGAAGGACGCATCGACTCGTTTGACGTCGTGGGATTTCAGTTCAGCTATCTCGCGGTCATGCCGGGCTCGAAACTCGCGGATCCCACCAGCGGTTTCTTTGCGGAGGGTGGGAGCGGACAAGCTGCGGATTACGCGGCGTTTGCAGCGCGGCATCCAGAGAAGACGGTCATCTGGTGGACCACCTCACTGGCCCGCAGCATCGGCACGGAAGAGGCGCAGGATTTCAATCAGTCCATGCGCACTTACTGCCGCGACAGTAGCCTTGTGCTTTTCGATGTCGCTGACATTCTATCACATGATCCTGCGGGCGCCCCCTGCTTCGATAACAGGGATGGTGTGACGTATCTGACCGAGAACCATCCTGATGATGGATTGGACCTCCCCGCAATCTGTCCGCAGTACACCACGGAAACCGAGGGGGGACACCTTGGGTCCATTTCCGCGGGAGGTATTCGCATAGCGAAAGCGTTCTGGGTACTCATGGCCCGGATCGCGGGGTGGGATGGCGGAGTGTCCGAACTTCCTGATGTGGCAGCCATATTGCCGCCTGGTATAATGGAGATCAGCATTTCGCCGCAGCCGGTTCGGCACAATCTCCACGCGCGGATTCGTTGTACAGCCGTGACGCCTGTGCAGCTAGTGCTTTACGATATGCTCGGCAGAAATGTACTCACCACCGAAGGGCAGCGCACGGGGACAACCGGCGCAGCAGAGTTTCACCTGCGGACGAACGGACTCCCCGGTGGCAGCTATCTGCTTGCTGCGTTTTCTGATGCAGCGATGGCCGTACGCCGCGTACTTATCCTTCCCTGACTTTTTTCGCACATATTGTCACCTTTTCCTTCCTTCGGTTGTCATTATATCAAAGGCAATGAAAACGCCACCGTACACAGACATCACGAACTCCGGAGACCGATGATACGCTTTGAGACGGTATGAAGAGCAAACCAGCTATCACCTATCAAATCCTGGAAAGGAGACCGTCATGAAACGTCTCACACGTACCCTCGCCATCATACTCTCTGTCGTCGTTTTCGCGGCATGCAGTGACAATGTGACCAGCTCCAACAACAGTGACACCTTCCGCAGCTCCGCGGATTCAGATATCCTTCTGCAGTCCGTCACCCCTTCAAACGGCGAGAGCGACAACAGCGGACTCGCCTCCGCAGGAAGCATCGACTACAATTACGATCCCGATACACGCACGCTGTACCTGACCCACGTAGATGCCCTGTTCTCAAGTGTCCCCGGCACCATCGCCGTGAAACTCGACCGCGAGGAAAACATCCTTACCATCGTTGAAGACGAATTTGCAGGTGCAGGATCCCTGCAGCGTTACGATCTTAAAATGAAGATTACTGACATCCCTGCTGGCGTATATCGCGTCCTCGTCGTCGAGCCGAATGAGTCCTCGGATCAACTTCCGCTCACTTTCAAGCTCGATCTGGTCGCCTCCCTGAAAGGATCCTTCGACCGTCCGCAGAGTGTCATTGACATAACATCACTGTCCAGGTAATCGCGTTCACCTGCGCACAGTGTCCACGCAGCGCGTCCGGTCCGCAGTTCGAGACCGGACGCGCTGTTATTATTCGGGAATCATACTTGTGGATGGTTGCGGGGATGCGTACAATAGCATCGATATCGCCATCAGTCGAGCCCTCGCCTCCGTGAGCCTGTATACTGTCATAAGTGGGATTGTTGTTGGCCTGCTGATACTGAGTTCAGTCTTCAGTGGCTTTCTTGCGCTCCGCAATATTGAGAGGAGGGTCAATCTCTGGTATACGTTGTTCGCATGCTGCCTCACGATCACGACAATCCTTGGGACATTGCTGGTCTACGAAGCAGATCCTGCCACGGCGCTGCTGTATGACCGCTTCGTCAATATGTTTCTCCTCCTGACCGGAGGAGCGTTCGTGTCCCTCGTTTCGGCCCTGACCGGGTATGAGACACGGGCAGCAATTATCTCCATGCTTGCCATGCTGCTGTTTCTGCTCATCGCCAACTGGCTGCTGCCTTACGGACTGACCTGGTCGAGTGTGCACGGAATGATTGTGGAAGAGTATTTCTGGGGTGAGAAACTCCAGGGCATTGATGGAAGCACCGGGGTTGGCAATTACTTCTCGATGGCGGCGGTGATCGCGCTGCTTCTGTATACCGTACGTGCTGTGATTTACCAGATGCAGCATGGGGAAAAGGAATACGCGCGTCTCTTGCTGGCAGCGATCACCGTTGGACTCCTGGGATTGTTTCTCGACGTCGTGCTGCTGGATATCAGGAATGTGGAGCTCGGTCTGGTCGATGATATCGGTATACTTTGCTTTATCCTGCTCGTTGGACACCGCAATCTGTACCATCTGGTGCGTTCCAACGATCTGCTGCGCGAGAGCGAAGCGCGATTCAGCATGCTCACCGATGCCGCGTTCGAGGGGATTGTGTTTACAGAGCGCGGAATCATACTTGATGTGAATCGCCAGCTTGCAGGGATTCTCGGGTGCACCGTTGAGGAGATGATCGGACGAGAGGTCATCGAGTTCGTTGCGCCCGGTTCGCGGGAGGTCGTTAAAAGCAATATCGAGTCTGAAGACGAAAGCCGATACGAGCACCATGCCAGAAAGAAGGATGGCTCGTTGTTCCCGGTCGAAGTGCGCGTGAAAAATATGCTTCATAATGGCCGCAAGGTGCGTGTGACGGCAATCCGCGATGTGACCGACCGCAAACGCACCGAGGAACAGAACATACTGCTGGCCCAGACGCTCAAATCCGTGCGCGACTGCATCTCCATCACCGACAATGAAGATCACATCATCTTTGTCAACGATGCGTTTCTCGCCACATACGGGTTTACCGAGAACGAAGTGCTGGGCCAGCATGTTTCCGTACTGCGTCCCGCCAACCTGGCGCCTGAGAAAACGCAGGGCATTTTCCCCTCCACCCGGGAGGGTGGCTGGCATGGCGAGGTCCTCAATCAGCGAAAGGACGGCACGGAATTCCCCGTCGAATTGTGGACCTCGGTGGTTCGTGACCAGGAAGGGAAACCCGTCGCCTATGTGGGCGTCGCGCGCGACATCTCTGATCGTAAATTTGCCGAGCAGGCAATCATCGCGGAAAAGGAACGCGCCGAACGTTCTGACAGACTCAAAGATGCGTTCATCGCAAATATCTCGCACGAGGTACGGACGCCCCTGAACATCATTCTGGGCTACACCGGATTGATCGGTGAGATGATGCAGGGAAAGATCGACGACGAGGAGCAAGGCTATTACGACAGTGTGCAGCGGGGCGCCCAGCGGCTGCAGCGTACCGTCGACATGATCCTGAGCATATCACGTCTCCAGGTGGGGGACGTTCGGCTCGAACCGAAGGATATCGACCTCAAGCAGCTGCTCGAAGACATCATTGAGGATTATCACCCCCTGGCGAAGGAAAAGGGCCTCACATTAGCCTTCACCAGTGAACTTGCCTCCCCCATCGTCCGCACCGATGAATACTGCACGGTGCAGACAGTGCAGAATCTCATTGACAATGCGATCAAGTACACACGAAAAGGTGGCGTGACGCTGCGGCTGTGCAGTACTCCGTCGGGGAAGCCGCGCATCGAAGTGGTGGATACCGGCATCGGGATTTCACAGGAGTATCTGCCGCTGCTGTTTGAACCCTATACACAGGAGGAATCGGGTTACACACGCAGCTTTGAGGGTATCGGTCTGGGGATGTCACTGGTGAAAAAGTATACGGAGCTTCTCGGTGCGTCCCTCGATATTTCCAGTGAGAAAAATCGTGGGACTACGATCAGCATTACTTTCGGCGCAAAGACGGACAGCGCGCTGCTGCCGGGCGACGAGGGCAGCGAAGAGGATGAGGGGCAGCATGAGGAAGGCATTCGTGTACTCCTTGTCGAAGATGAGCGGCTGACCATCGAATACATGAGTACGCTGCTGAGGGGACATGTGCATCTTTGCTTCGCTGAATCCGCTTCGGAGGCATGGGATGTCCTCAGGACGGAGAAGGTGGACCTGGTGTTCATGGATATTTCGCTTGCCGGGGAGAAGAGCGGACTCGACATCACACGCGAGATTCGTGCCGATGCCCGGCTGGCGAGACTGCCTATCGTGGCCGTGACCGCACATGGTTTTGCTCACGATCGCACGCGCTGCATCGAAGCGGGCTGTGACGCATATCTGCTCAAACCCGTTGGCCAGGATGATCTGCTCGATACCATTCGCGCGCTGCTGCCTGATGCACTGAAAAAATAGAACCGAAAGACGGATGAAAATAAAACCGCCGCACGGAGCATGACGTGCGGCGGTTTGTGTTCGTCTGAGTCTGACTGCCATTCAGCAAGGTGTCAATGAACATGCAGCAGCTGCTGTACGGACTGCGTCCGTGCACCACGCAGTACCACTGTATAGATACCTGCAGGGAGTTCGCTGGCGTTGAACTGCCGGACATGCCTGCCGGCAACGCAGTACCCGTCTTCAAGCACTGCAACCATACGACCAAGGGCATCATAGACACGCAGCGTGACATTGCCTGCCTCGGGGAGATCGTATCGGAGCGTGGTCTGCGCGGTGAAGGGATTCGGATATCCCGGCAGCAATGCGAAGATTGCCGCGTCCGGCATACGTTCGATTCCCGTGACGAAGTCTGCGAGTGCTACCTCCTCGGACTGAACCACTTCTCCAAAAGTGTTGCCGTCCGAAAGATGTGCGAAAATCACGAAGTGCGATGTTTCGATGGTGGAGTCGACAGAAGTGAACGAGAAGGTCCGGCGGACAGCACTCTGTGATGCGATGAAGTCGCCGGTGCAGATGACTTCCCCTGCGTCGTTCGGGATGATCTGACGGAGTACATGATCGTGATAGTAGGGGAAGAGTTTCGTGCTGCCGCCTTCCGGAGGATAGAATGACTGCGTATAGTTCATCTGGTTCTGCACCTGCGCGATATTGAGGCGCAGCGGTTTCTCGAATCCACGGTGAAAGAAGACTTCGACCGTCATCGAAATGGCCTTGGAAACCGGGTCGTATGATTTGTCGACAACATCAATGCTGATCGGACTACGGTAATTTTCGAGGACTTCCCCGATGCGCTGCCGCCATAGTGATCTGCTCATGGCAGCTTTGGAATCGCCCTCAAAAACCATACGGTTGATCGATCCGTTTGGCCACCCGGTCAGTCCGACAATGTCTTTCCAGAAGTCCGTGTGTTCCGTCCACATCGGCTCGGTGTCACTGCCCCCGTGATAGGCGATCGCAATGACGCGTCCATCGAATTCCTCGACCATGGCCTTGACCGTATCCGCTCCGAAGGGACAGAAACCGCACCAGGTACCGGTGCCCTCTTCCAGCAAGACGTTCATGTCGGTGTCCACATCCTCGTCCTGCACATTCATTGTCACTGTGAGGGTAATGGTTTCATGCTCCGGATCGTTCGTGGTGACGGTAATCGTTCCTTCATAGGTCCCGACGCCGACGGACGCGGAATTCATCACCGCCTTGACGAATGTATGCTCACCGGGTTCGAGAACGGAGGCATCCTGCGTCGACACCATCCAGGCGTTCCCTTCCGTCACCGAGGTTGCGATGGTCAGCGGGGCGCTGCCGTTATTCCACAGCATGAACGACTCCACTGTCGGATCCCCGTTTTTCACCCAGGCCGTTCGTGCAGTGGGGTAGACGCCGGCAATGGGACCGCCTGCAGTATTGATATTCAGTGCTTCGACTGCATCTGTGACACTGCTGGGCTGATCATTTCCCCCTGAGACGTAGAGCAGTTCGTCGCCGTCATAAACAAGTTTGCTCGCGAAATACACGGGTGTCGGCTTCACATCTTTCATGCTCCAGCTGTCCAGGGCCGGGTCGTAGCAGTAGGATACGCCGGTAGGGGGACCGCTGTTCATTGAGCCGGCGTTGTAGCCACCGACGAAATAGGCTTTTGTTCCATCCGAACCCGCGGCATGCCGCATGGTTGAGCGTCCCGGGTAGTCGGCGATCGCTGTCCATGTGATATTATCGCCACTGATGCTGCCTTTGTACGCCCAGGCACCGAAGAGTCCCTGTCCATTCGTGTATCGCGCGCCGCCAACGTACAGCACCGTCGTGCCGGCCAGTGTTACACCGCTTGCCCAGGAGGTGTAGGGTGTCACGCTCGAGGTGACCGTCCACGTATCCGAAGCGGGATCGTAGATCTGAATTCTGTCCGTCGACGTATTGAACGCCGTGGTACCTCCGCCGAGCACCCAGATGCGTCCTTCATGAACGAAAGATCCTGCACCGAACACAGGCAGAATCATGGACGCTTTTTCGGTGTATGTATTGGTGGCCGGGTCGTATTCGAGAACCGGTTCCTGGACGGTGAAGGGATTGGTTGCGCTGTAGCCGCCGATGATATAGATCTTGTCGCCGACCGTTTCCACAACGGGGAGGCCGCGGTTTTCCTCCAGCGGCGCGAGTGTTTCCCAGGTACCGCTTGCCGCGTCATATTTTGCACAGGTTTTATCGAAGCGCAGTGTCGCACCGAGTCCGCCAAACACGTACATAGCGCCATCGTACCAGGCTGCGCCATGATAGCATTTTGCACCGGGCAGCGTTGTCACCTGCGACCACTGTCCGGCCGCCACGACGGGGAACTCCACAGCCTGCCTGCCTTTTTCGACGACAGGGAATGCCATATCGCCGGGGACGGCGTCGGTTGACTGCGCGGTAGCGGTGGTAATGAGGAGGAGGGCCGGGAGGAGGGAGAGGAGGATACTCGATATCATGCGTTTCATACAGAACTCCTTATGTAACTGGTCGCAAACGTTACAGCCTGGTTGAAACAGGACATCCGCGGACAGCAATACACGCTGCCATCACACCCTGCCTGCATTCTCCTTCACCCCTTTTGCTATCAGTACGGACCGCTGCCCGCACGTTCCCTGTCATCGTAGGAACAATCACCATTGGCCACGTGCCCCTTGTACTGTCCCTCGAGAGTCTCACTGTAGTGCGCTTCGAGCGCCTCGCAGATCCCAGGACGCGGGAGCCACTGCCCCTCTTTGTCCAGGCAGTACTTCTTCTCAAGCTCGATCTCCCGCTCCATATATACGCCGAAAATCTTTACGTCTTCGGGAAGCACGTCGTTGCGATCGAGATACTCGATCAATCCACAGATGGTATCCGCGAAATACTCATTCTGCAGGTCGTCAACACCTTCTACAACGTCAACACGTGCGACGTATGTATAGGGCAGCGTTCTGTCATACTTCGATCGCGGTCCGAAAAGTTTGGATGCGATACTCATTGTGGCCTCAGGTGGTGATAATGGAAAATATACGCTTCCCGCATGCAGTAATTCAAGGTTTTGTGCTCGGTTAATCAGTGAATATGTATCTGGATAGAGCAGGATGTCACCCGATTCATCTCCATTGTCCGATTATCGTTCAGTACAATCCAAACGGTCGATTTTTCTTGACATTCCCCGCAGGAATGCCTATCGTAAGAGCAGTCATTATTCCGATTAGTATCTACGGATCATCAGCTTCGCCTGGCCGGCGTGGTGTCTTCTGCCTGCGGATGCCTCCTGATTCGTACTTCAGTCCTTTCGGCAGTTTCGTCTGCTGCTGCAACGACGCGCATTTTTCTGCCCTCACTCCGAGATAACCCGTTCAATACGACACAGCGCCGTATGGCGTTTCCCGACAATGAACCAGCGCAGGCTGGTTTCGTGGCGTCGTATGCAGCGAGATAATCGTGCAACTGCCCCATCACACTGTTCAATTCACATACGCAAAGGATCACCTATGAACAAGCAACGACCGTTTCTGACAACAGCTCTCGTGGCAGTTTTCCTGAGCTGCGCATTATCGTTTTCCGCCTTTGCCCAGGGTGGCATGACGGGCCCGAGCTCACAGACCCTGTATGCACCGCAGACCGGGTTTTCGCCAACTGTATCTACAACCGTATGGGGTGATTATGTCGCCGCGGGTGTCGGCATGCGTAACATCGGGTCTGGAACCATCAATATTGCGATCCCGGCTGGAGCCTCACTGAAGGGTGCCTATATGTTCTGGGCAATTATTGGCGATGGGACCACGGTTCCATCGAACCAGGCCACCATTAACGGCACGACTGTAGGTGGAGTATTCCTCGGGGTATCGGGTACACCATGCTGGCCAAGTGCCCTGTCGACAGTTGAGCGCATTTATTTTTATGGCTACAACGTCACCGGCATCGCAACAGTCGGTGCCAACAATCTGACCAATTTCCCCAGCGGAGTCACCGATAATTCCTTTCCCCCCAACAGTGTCGTATTCCCGCTCTGCGAAGGTGCGACCATTGTAGCCATTTTCGAACATCCGGCCTGGGATCAGAACCAGATCGACATCATTTCGGGAGCACAGACCTTTTCCAGTCAGAACATCAGCGAAAACATGGGGTCGTACACGACGTTCCAGTCGGGGAATCCTGCCGACGCAGCCGCCGTGCATACGTATATCGTGGCCGACGGACAGGCCATATTTGTTGGCGGACAGACGCAGTTCAACGGTGTGGCGACCAGTGGTCCGACTACACCTATAAAGACCGTGGATGCCTTCGACGGGGCTGACGGTATCTTCAATGTTCATCCCCAGCAGGGACTGTGGGATACGCATACGCTGGATGTCAGCAGCTTCTTCCCGCACAACACGGCGACGAACGCTATCCCCGGTATCACCGCCGCGGGCGACTGCCTTACCTGGGGCGTGCACGTGCTCTCCACCAAAACGGCCATCAATGCCTTTGTGGACGTCAAGGCCGGTTCCTGCCCGAACTCGGTAAACGTCAACAGTAACGGCAAGCTGCCGGTCACCATCGTGGGGACGCCGTGGTTCGATGTCTCGGATATCGATCCCGCCACCGTTCGCATCAACGGCGTCGCTCCCACAGGGAATTCGGGGATGAGTGACAACACCATGCCGTATCTCGGCTTCGCGTCTGATTGCTACGACTGCAATCTGGGTGGTGCGGACGGTTATACCGACCGTACGTTCAAGTTCAAGATGCAGGATATCGTCGCGACGCTGGGCGGACCCGCGAATGGTGACTGTGTGCAGCTGACAGTTACCGGTATGCTGACGGACAACACTCCTTTCGAGGGATCGGATGTGATCCGCATCATCGACAACAGCAGTCCCAAGGATGGACTCACATCAGCATTCACTTTCGGACTCGAGCAGAACGCTCCCAATCCGTTCAAGTCGTCCACCTACTTCCGCTACTCACTTCCCGGCGAAGCAATGGTGACGCTGGAAGTGTATAACATGCTCGGACAGCGCGTCGCCACCGTGTTTGACGGCATGCGTTCGGAAGGCGCACATACCGTGGCATGGGATGGACTCAACGATGCGGGGAATGCCGTGTCACCGGGTTCATATATCTATCGTCTGCGCGCTGGCAATGATGTGCTATCGAAAATGCTCATTGTCTCCCAGTAATACCTCCGCAGTTTTGCGCAGATGAAGCAACCCCGCCGTATCCGGACGATGCGGCGGGGTTGTGTTTTGTGAGGATCAGGGCAGGCGCCCGGAGAAGAATCGCGTGCTAGAGTGCCGGCCAGTCCGCCTCGGGACGCTGCAGCCATATCCAGGAGATATAATCGCCGTGTGCGGGTGTTCCATCCAGCGCGCGCAGCAGCATGTTGATCTGAGCGCGATGATATTGTGTGTGCATCGCCACCTGCGTGAAGGTTTCGGCCAGGGTGACCGGACCGGGAACAACATCGAACATGCGCTTGATCTGATAGGACCAGGGGACGGTCACCTCATCATCGAAGGCGTCCGGGTTGGCGGTCTCCAGCCATGAAGCTGCTGCGGGGTGAAATGATTTTCCCCACACTGCGATATCGTGCAGTGCCGGAAAACTGTCGGCCTTCGGGACTTCAAATGCATCCTCTTTCCACACATGCAGAAACGCATGCTGCACGAGATGCAGGTGATAGCTCAAACTGAGAATGCGTTCGTTTTCATGTGCCGCCTCGCAGGCAAGCAGTGCGCGCCACATGCCGGCGTCTGCCCAGTGCATGTGGGCGAGAGAGTCCTTCAATTGCTTCATTCCGATCGTGTCCTCTACAATATGAAACGGGTTAATGCAGAATCTGCATACGACGCAGCAACTGTGTGCCGCCGGCAGTCAAACGATAAAAATACGTTCCCGGCTGCAGAGTTGCCGTCGAAAGCGGGATGGTATGCCGTCCCTGATTCACAAAGCCTTCATGCAGCGTCCGACATTTTCGTCCCAGCAGGTCATAGAGTTCGAGACGCACGTAGCCACTGCGTCCCGCATCGAAGCTGATGACGGTTTGTCCCCTGCCGGGATTGGGATAATTCTGATGGAGGGAGAAATATCCGGTGACTGGCGGATTGCCCTCTGCCGAGGTTACGGCGGACATGTCGAGAATGTATGCGTCCTGCTTGCTGACGGGGATGGTGGGTATAATCGTCATCGCATCTCCGTTCTCGTACATCGGGAGTCCCGGATGATGATAGGCCCACATCGCAAAAACGCAGGGGAGCTGTATGGCATCAGAGATAATGACGCCCTGGTATTTCGTCTGCGGAGTGGTTGTATAGTCATCATCGAATACGAATAAATATTCCCTGTCCATGATCTCCTGCGGATTCCACTGACCATCTTCACGCGCACCACCTTTATTCTCGATGTAACCCAGTGTGATCTGGCGGGGATTCAGACTGTCGGACATGTCATACGCGCGCACGGCAATGTCGTCGTAACTTACGTACCCGTAGGAGGGATCGCCGCCGCGAAGCCAGCGGTAGGCTTTCTGTGTCTGCGTTGCATCGAAGACGAGACGAACGGGATAGATATCATAGATCAGGAGTGAACTTCCGAAAAACACTTCACCGGTGATCAGGTAGTCTGCATAGAACTCCAGCCAGGTGCGCTCGGGATGACTCCATTGCGCCCGTGCCTGTCCATCGTAGTTGGCAGTGAGATTTCCATCACCATCATAGGCGGGACCCGGGTGTGTTGAGCCGGAAAGCAGCTTCCATCCATCGACGATCTGCGCATCGTGTCCCAGCGCATCGGGGAACGGGAGACCACTGGCAACTTCCTTCCTGAGCGATTCGTCACGGATGGAGAAGGTCACCTCCTCATCATATTCGCCTTCGGCCTGAATGTAGTAGAAATGCGGTTTGAATGCGGTCCAGTCGGCCACCACGTAATCGAGAGTGCCTGTGGCGCTTCCCGTGAGATGCTCCAGCCGTCCCACCGCCGGCGGCGTGCCGAAAGGCTCCACCAGCATGCGCAGCGTATCGCGCCACATGCCTCGTCCCTCGACCAGCACGACGATGGGACATTCGAAAATGCCGGGTGAAGCGTTTTCGGGCACCTGCACGGTGAGATATCCCGTCGTGGTCGTGGGGTCATACACCGTGTTTGCTGCGGAGCCTCCGGCGACAGGGAGACGGAAATGATACACATGCTGCGGCACGATAGCGTTCGCTTCGTTGACCGGGAAGAGGTACCACATGGGGATACTGTCAATGGTGCTGTTTTCGAAATGCAACTGGAGGCGGACGTTCTCCCCGGGATTGATTTTCCCGTCGTAGTTCAGGTGATCCGACATCACGGCATTGATGGATACATCAATATCCCCGGCGAGTGGCAGATCGTTTTCGACGAACCACAGGGCGCTGTCTCCGCCCACGACGTTCATGACGGACACCGTACCGCCGGTTGGAATGCGGCTGCCCGGGATAACCGCTCCGAACATACCGTCTCCTGCTCCGCCGTCGTCATGCTGTCCATCATCCAGCATTGCTGCCGAGGAAATGAGATTTCCCGCTTCGTCTTCCAACAGCGCGGTCAGGCTGCCGGTGGGGAGGGATGAGGCAGTGACATGCACGGCGTAGCTTCCTGCATCGGGCCAGGTGATCGACGCATGTAGTTCGGGCGGCTCACCCTGGCTGCGCTGCCATTGATAGTGATCGTGCAGGCGCTGCGCTTCATTGCGCAGCTGGCGAACACTGAGCATGGCATTGCCACCATCCGCGATATGCAGCGCAAAGACGACTTTCTGCGTGTCCCCCATGGCGAAACGATCGACGCTGCAGGAGCCCAGCATGCGGCGGTCGCCCGGACCATGCACGATGCCGTCGCGCCAGCCGGTTTCGAAAATCGGATCGCCGTCCAGCGCCGTTTTGGTTTCTTCCCCATTGGTGGGGTCCACCTGCGGTCCGTAATCATAGAGAGCGCCATTGAGGTTATTGAACATCTGCAGGGTTCCCGCCGGATCGCCCAGGTCCGGATCCTGGTATGTGGGATCGGAATTGATATAGTAGGTGAACGCACTGACAGGTACGTTTCTGTATCCGCTGCGCGTCCCGAGTCCGTAGTCCGCGACCGCACCGCTTTGCTCCTCGAGCGGAGTCTGCAGCCAGATGTAGCCGAAGGCGGGTGGGGGACCGGCGAAGGCAGTATCACTCCCCGTAGCGTTGAACACGTACTGCATGTTCTGTGCGAGGTCGAGTCCGAGATAGTCGTTATCGGCGGCTCCGAGATCAGGATCGGACCAGCGGGCGAGGTGAAATTCCGTGAGATCGGAAGCGCCGCGATGGATAATCGTGTATTCTACGAATACCGTATTGTCGAGCAGGGGATCGCTGGCGGAAGCCCATGCGTATACGCGCATTTCCAGGCCGATTGGCGGTGAACCGTAGAGATCCGCAGTTCGTCTCGCGTCGAGATCATTGCTTACGAACCAGAGAATCTGCTCTCCCGCGAAATACGGATGGTCGCTGCCGTCGTGATCGTCGAGCCAGGAATCGAAATCCGGCGTATAGCTGCCGTCGCCATCCACATCCACATACGGTGCGCCAAGCGTGGCAGGCCATTCCCTGAAATCCTGTCGCATACGCTTCTGCGATGACGTGTCCAACGCCATGAAACCGCTGCGGTTTACCAGTGAGAGCCCGTAAATGCGATGCTTGGCATCGACTGGATCCGTCGTTCCGTCGGGAAGGATATTTCCCGCCTGCAGACCGCCGCGATACGTAGAGCCCCCTATCATCACGTAGCCCTCAATCTTGCCGCCCCATACCAGACCGTCCTGATAGATTACCGAAGCACCGTTCTCCCCGGGCCACATCGTTCCAGCCCCACCTGTTATCGGATTGTGCGAAGACGTGCCGTTGTTGCTGATCCAGTGCAGCAGCCTGTTGGCAGCGAGGTTGTCATAGAAGTCGTTGGTGAGAATGCGGGTATTGTCCGAGCCGTTCCCTGCTTCCGCAGAGTTCGTCTGCTGTGCCGTCAGTGTCGGCGGCAACAACAGGAGGCAGATGCTGAACAGGAAATGCGAGGCAATACCGTAATAGTTACGCATGGGGTCCCCCCGGGAATGTTTGCGATGTCGTGAAGGAAATCAGAGTAATCTATCCGAATGATAGCAGACAGCGCGTACAGATGCAAGGTAGTGATGCCGTATCTTGCTCTTTGCAGCTCATTTTCGTAGTATCTGTGAGAGCAACTCCAAGAAAATTTTTTCCTCCGGGGTCTTTGAATGCGTAGTGCCAGTGTCACAGGATACATGTGTGCCGCGATCTTATTATTGATCGCAGTGCTCTGCCCATTTCCCGCGGCAGCACAGCAACACGCGGAACTGGGTACGCCACTATTGAAATACTACGATTCCGATGAGATGGGATTTGGTACACAGAACTTCTGTGCGCAGAAGGATGCCAACGGAATCATGCTGTTCGGGAGTTCCAACGGACTGCTTGAGTATGACGGCGCCAACTGGAGACAGATTGAAACACCGAACTCACTTCCCATTTTCTCCATGGACATTGCTCCTGATGGTACGGTGTACGTTGGAGGGTTCGGCTGGTTCGGATATCTCGTGACGGATTCGCTCGGAAGGCGGGATTTCGTCATACTGGATGCGAAGATGGACGGACTGAGTCTCAAGTTTGGACGAGTTCATGAAACCTGTGTTGTCGGAAGCACCGTGTGGTTTCGGACAGATGAAACACTGTTTTTCTGGGACGGTAAAAAGGTCGGGGCGCTGTTTGCGGATGGACGGTTTCAGCATTCCTGGGTTGTGCGCGACAGGCTGTATGTCCCCGTAAAGGATGAGGGACTTTTCGTAGTTCAGCAGGAGAACAAGCTGGAAAAGCTGCCTGGTTCTGAATTTCTCATACGCGACGACAACGCCGTAGTTTTTGTCAGATCCCAGGGGCAAAGCGGATTGCTCGTTGGTACGGCAAATGGTTCTGCATATCTGTATGATGGAACGAATTGGAAGCATGCGTGGGATATTCAACTGGAAGACGCTGAAGCTCTGCATCTCGAGCCCGGCATCAATCTTCCGCAGGGACAGATTGCTCTGCGTACAATGAAAAGCGGTGCCATTGTCATTGACTCACTTGGCAGCATTGTATTCTATCTGGACCGGAGCAAGGGACTCGGTGACGAACGAGTTCAGACTATGTATCATGACGGAGGGCAGTATCTCTGGATCATGCTGGATAACGGTCTCGCAGTGGTGGAATGGCCAGCACCGTTGACGGTCTTCCGCAGTCAACAAGGCCTCTCGGGTGAGGTCGTGATGTCCGAACGCTATCGGGGATCGCTGTACGTCGCAACTCTCGCTGGAGTGTTTCGCCTGATAAAGGCAGAGTCCCCGCATAAAACCCTGTCCGATACCGAAGCGCGATTCGAGAATGTCAATGCGATAAAGGGGGCCTGCTTCGATCTGCTCGCTACCAAGCACGGACTTCTCATTGCGGATGTCAATTTCGGAACCTTCCTTCTCACTACCGCACAGAACGTGCGTAAAATCAGCGCGAGGAAGGCACAGCGGTTTCTTTCTTTGACTCCAGACGGCAACACCGTTCTTGTTGCCAGTGACAATGGCCTCTTCATTCTTTCATGGAACGGAAGCGGATGGACCGAACATCCCTTTATCTACCAGCGGGACAACATGAAAGTCAGAGATATGGGAAGAGATGCCGAAGGAATCGTCTGGGTCACGCATATCCATCGTGAGGTGCAGTTGCTGGATTTCACGAAAGGCTTTTCCTCCCCGGATATCAAGACTCTTGATTCTTCCCGTGGTGTTCCGCAGGGAGGTTTACTCTGTGTCCCCGTGCAGGGTGTCATGCGCATTGTAAGCGCTGATTCACTCTGCAGATACGACAGGAAGAGCAACAGGCTTGTCGAAGACAGCATGTTCAAGCAGCTCCTCAAGCGGAAACTAAAACGGAATCCCGTTTATCTCAAAGCCGACCAGTACGGCCGTCTGTGGCTGCAGGACGGGTATTATGGATACATGTTTCTGTGTACTCCGGATGGGAGCGGGAAATATGATCTCTCGAGTACGCCATTTTCGGGGCTGCCCACCGACGCACTGACGAGTATCTCGGTTGAAAAGGATGGAACCGCCTGGTTTGCTTCCTTGAATCATCTCTACCGATATGATCCGAAAGTTGAAGTGTCGGAGCAGGGCAACTTCCGGGCCTTTATTCGTGAAATCAGCACGGTAGACAGAATACTGTATCATGGGAATGTCCCCATCGACACGACGCAAGTGGTTGAGCTGCCGAACGACGACCCATCAATCAGCATCAGATTTGCATCGAATTACTACGGCGTGAACAATGTGCTCTATAACTGGCGCCTACGCGGATATGATTCGGCCTGGTCAGATTGGAGCAGTAATAACCGGCGGGTATACACCCATCTGCCAGTGGGCGAATATGTATTTGAAGTTATGGCTGAACGTCCTGGCGGAGAAGAGAGCCCAACGGTGATGTACCGCTTCGTTGTCCTCCCACCCTGGTATCGAACCTGGTGGGCCTACCTGCTCTTCGCCGCCGGCTTTCTGTTCCTGCTTTGGATCGCGCGACTCTGGTATAAGGGCCGGGTCCTGCACATTCGCAGCAAGGAACTTGAGCAGACGGTGCAGGAGCGCACGAAAGAGATAGCGAAACAGTCGGAGGAAATCCGCCTGCAGGCTGAAGAACTCGAAAGAGTAGACGCTATCGTGCGTACCGTGAATCGGGAAACCCGACTGGGCAGTGTACTCGAAGCGCTGCTCGTACAGTCGCTGCAGTTCTTTCCAAAAGCGGATATCGCAATGTTCGTCCGACGTACCCACGAAAGCGAAGTCTTTAAAGTGATTCACGCGACAGGGAAACATACTTCCCAGGTACAGGGACTGAAGATGGTGCTGCGAGAAATTCTCGGCGGCGCGGACGTCGGCATGCAGCGCATGCAGGAAGGGGTGTATCTGCTTAGCGGACTGGGAGAGGTGATCGCAGAACGCAGTCGCGATAGTGCCCTTCGCGCCGTGCGCTTCATGGCGATGTCGGTGCAGCGGGAGAAAACCATTGAAGGGTTCCTCGTTCTCGGGTCCCGCGACACGCAGAGCTTCAGCGAAGACGATCTGCAACGTCTCCTGCGGCTCAAGGAGCATGCCTCTTCGGCGGTGGCCAAGGCGAACGCTCTGGAAGAGCTGGAAATGAAGAATCGTGAACTCGACAGTGCGAATCATCAGCTCATTTCGACGCAGGAGCAGCTGGTCGCTCAGAAGAAGATCGCCGCGCTCGGTGAGTTGACGGCGGGCATTGCCCACGAAATTCAGAATCCCCTGAATTTCGTCAACAACTTCTCGGAACTTTCCTGCGAGCTTCTGCATGAACTCGAGCAGGAGTTGCAGCATGTCGAGGGAGCGAGGAAAAAGTCCATGCTCAAACATATCGAGATGATCAAGGCGAACTGCGAACACATCAGGCAGCACGGACAACGAGCAACATCCATCGTCAATGCCATGATCATGCACAGCCGTTCGTCCCGCAGCTCGCGTGAACCCATCATGCTCAACAGCCTGCTCGACGAATTCGTACTCCTCTCATACCATGGCATGTGCCTGCTCTTTCCACAGTTCAAGCTGGATCTGCAGACCAGCTACGACGAAACTGTCGGGGAGGTGGCGGTCGTGCCACAGGAATTCAGCCGCGTTATTGTCAACATCTGCAACAATGCCTGGGAAGCCGCCATCCTTCGAGCCGCCGAAGACGGTGAGGAATTCAAGCCTGCGGTTCACATTCGCAGCGAACGCAGTGACGGGGCCGTGCGGGTATATGTTCGTGACAATGGCCATGGAGTGGATCCCGTCGTCCTTGATCGCATATTCGAACCGTTCTTTACCACAAAGGAAAGCAGTCGGAACGCTGGTCTCGGACTTTCCATGAGCCATGAAATAATAACCCAGCTCCATCGCGGTGAAATCACCGTACGAACGGAGCCGGGTGCTTATACGGAATTCTGTATCCAGCTGCCTCTGACGTAGAGGAGATGCCTCTGCACTGAGCGCATCCCATGTTGCCGGAGGAAGCCGGTACTGCCGGGCCAGGTGTTACTTGGCAGTATCCGCCGGCCAGAGAACCTTGACCTTCTTCTGTTTCAATTTCTTGTCTTCTCCAATCGGTATGCTGGTGACGAACACTGCGGGTCCATCCCCGGTTTCGTCTGGAGGGGTGCCCGCATCCGGATCGCAGGGGTCAATCGGCTCATTTGCCATCCTGAAATACAAATGCAGTGTCACCTTGGTCTCGTCGCCGCCGTCGCCAGGCGGTACTTCCACGAATACCCACTGATCATCTGCTAAGATCTCAATGGGGGCAGAGATGATTTCGCCGTCCGGGGTCGTCGTCGCGGTGCAGGGTGGAGGCGTGAAGCAGCACTTCCCATCGTTTACAAGGGAATAGTCTGCATCCGCGCCTGATCCATGTATACGTGCTTTGAAACTCTTCGTCGCCGACTTTGTGTGCTCCTGCGCAAACACGAAATGGTCAGCATCGGCTTTGGAACTGTCACACAGCGTGACCTTGATTCTCTGTGCTCCGAGACTACCGAATGTGAAATCGTAGTATTGGTCGAGCTGATACGCCATGGTACGCCTCCTCTGTAGTAAGATGTCTGGGATGGAAATAACATCAGAGCATACGAATATCAGGATTTATAAGCAACCTGAGTAAAGAAAACCCGGTGATATGCGGGGGATATCACCGGGTGCAGGACGCTCATAGTCCCGAAGTAGATTCAGGCCATTTTCCAGATGACCACAACTTTCTTCTTGCGCAGCTTCTTTCGGTCGTCGTCGCTTCCGTCCTCTGGAATGGGGTAGAAAACGGATTTTGATACTGAGTCCACAGGACCGGCGGTCACTGTCGGGTCATCACCAGCAGCCTCCGGTTTCAGGCCTGTACATGCACCGGTTCCCGAGACGGCCTTGCTGAATTCGAGAAGGATGACGTGGAAATTGTCATCCCCGATGTCGTTGACCCAGTGCCAATCGCTGTGAATCGGAATTTCTTCTGAACACAGTCTCGTTGAAAAGTCATCGTACGCGATATTCGATATTCCGGTTTCGGGAAATTCATTGACATGTGCGCAGAAGCTGCCTGAATTGACCTGTCCGTAATAGTCATCCGGAAATGCACCGTTGGGATTGGATTTGATCGCTGCGCGGAGGAAATCCGTCGTATTGAGCACGAGCAGTTCGAACACAAAAGAACCTTCGCTGATTTCCTCCACATCCTCAAACGCAACCTGGATTTTGTACTTCGATCCGTCTCGAAAAGCGATTTCGAACCATTCTCCGGGGATGGGATCTGTACGGAGTACTTCCTTGCTGGCCATACCGGCACCTCCTCTGGTCAATAGTATATGGTGTGGAAAGACACATCAGCATACGAATATCATCTGAGGTTGTCAAGTGTCGCCCCGTTGCGGCTGCACGTCCCTGTCAGGAGGAGCTACTTATACGTCACCTGTATGCGTGTGATAAAGTTTTTCGCAAAAGCTTTGTCCACGAAGCGCATTTCCTCGGCGTGCGGATTCAGGGAAGTGATGGAAACGAAGGGTGTGTTCTTGACGATAAAATCATTTCCGGTACCGGGCTGGAAGACACTGTACTGATCCGCATAATTCCATCCGCGTCCGTCTACCAGCTCACGCAGGTAGAACTGCTGCACAGCTTCAGGAGCATCGGTGCAGATGAGAACGACGAAGCGCATCTTCGCATTGTCCTCGCCTACGGTGCCGCTTGAAATAATGAATGATTCAGGGAAGGGGGGGATGTCGATATCGGCGGCACGTGGCGCATCCGCAGGATGCACGGAGCTGTATGCCTCGCTCTGCATTTTCGCCCAGGGGGCGTACGCATCCTTCGTCATCATGGGAAATTCGCTCACGCCTGCGGCCTGAACAGCGTCGGTGCTGTCACCGGCGGCAGCGTCGTTGTCAGGATTGGAGCAGGCAGTGGCAAGCAGTGTGACTGCAACGAACAGCAGCGTCAGATGTTTCATGAGAACCTCTCAATCAGGGAGTGAAAGCAATGTTTGGATACAGGGGACGGGCAGCGTGGCGTTGACGCTGCGCGGAGGTGCTGCAATGAAGAGGTGCGGAGTGTTGTATCTGTGATGCATCGCGTGCCAGTAGGAGATGCACCAATCGTAAAGTCCTGCCTCGCCTTCCGGCGAGATGCTTCATCTGCTGAGAGTGGAAATAGATGCTTATGTCAAATATTTGCCTGCTAAATAGTGATTTCTCAATAAGATGTCAAGAGTACCTTATCGGAATATCTCATGCCCTCTTGATCTTTTATCAGGGAAATCGTATTTGACGGTATACGATGTTGCGACGATTCATCGACAAATCAGGGGTATTTCATGCTGAACAATTACGACCGAATCGCAGATTTGTACGACCTGTATGTCACCGCCGATTACGATATCGCATTCTGGAAAAAGGAGTGCGCCGGTGTTGATAAAGTGCTGGAAATTACGGCGGGAACGGGACGCGTAACATTGCCGCTCCTCAGGGAGGGAGTGCGTATCACGGCGGTGGATGTTGCCTATCATCAGCTCGAGCGGCTGCGCAACAAGGCACGGGAGGCGAAACTGGAAGTGGAGACGGTTGTGTCCGACATGCGTGAGCTGGAACTGGGACGCACCTTCCCCCTGGTCATCATTCCCTTTCAGTCGCTGCAGGAACTGACCGATAGCTGTGACGTCACAGCCACACTACGCGGCGTGAGGGCACATATCGGGGAGGGGGGACGCGCCATCATAACGCTGCATAATCCAGGGAAGCAGGATACCGTTGCGGCGCGTGCGCTGCGCCTCGTCACCGATACCGAGATGAAAAACGGGAACCGTATGCTGTTCTGGAATGCCCGCACGTTCGATGCCGAAACCAATGTCGGGACCAGCTACCAGCTCTACGAAGAGTATGACGTCGATGGCGTTTTGCATCGCAAACGTATCTTCACTCCCAGATACCGCGTCTATGCAAAGGATGAGTTCGCGGAACTCGCCTCACGCGCCAACCTCCGCATCAGCAACGAATGGGGTGGCTATGATTGGAGTCCCCTCACCGACGACAGTTGCTTCATGATCTTTGAGCTCGTGAGCGCCTGAGCCTCGCTTTGCTCGGCGCGTGAGCGCCTTCCTCCTTCGCTCTCGCTTCGCTCAAGCTTCGGCGGACGGAGGCGGCGCGCGGGAGCCTCGTCCCCGATTTCATCGGGGCCTCGGCGCGTGAGTGCTTCGCACGCGGAAGTCGCTTCGCGACGCTTGAAACCCTGACTTTGTCCGGAGTATGCAGATATTGGCGTTTCCCCGCGAAGCGGGGTCACGCGCGAGTTCAGCTCTGCTGAACGAGTTCCAGCGCCGAGCGAAGCGAGGCTCCCGCGTTCCGCGAAGCGGAACGCAAGCGCGGCGAAGCCGCACCCGCGCGGCGAAGCCGCACCCGCGCGGCGAAGCCGCTAATGGATGGCGGGAGGCGGATCGCTCGGGGCGATATGGTCATCGTCACTGGTGGACTCGCGCGTGCTCGTTTTGAAATACCACAGGGAGACGGCGAGCAACACGAGGCCGAGCACGATAAATGAGACAATTCTGTATGTGGGCTCAAAGCTGGTGGTTCCGACGACCATCAGGTGCACGACGGCTGCGAGCAGCGTGGTAAGCGCCATCCAGCGATACTTGAAATTCTTGAGCAGCTTGCTCATCAGGTAGTAAAATGCACCAACAGCGACCCAGCTCAGACTGACATATCCTGCAGGGAGCAGGTGATGGAAGGCGTAGGGAAAGATGAACAGGGCCGTGAGCAGATATGCGTTGCGCAGCATATCGGCTTTCAGTTCCAGGCGATCGCGCTGCCAGTTCATGATACGCGCGCTGGCGATCGCGACGAAACCGAAGGCGAGACTGATGCCGTTGATCGAGGGAGCGAGTACGAGATAGGCGATGAACACGCCGAGGAAGATCACGAAATTCGTTACGACAATGATGCGGGAACGGAACCAGATCGCCATGGAAATGACGAGGAAGCTCTGGAGGCAAAGCCACAGAAATTCATTCGGCGTCTCGAACTGCTCGAAAATGGCTGCGGTCAGCACGAGATTGCCCGCCATGGTGTAGAAGAAGACGGAAAATCGCTGCTGGGTGCCGCGCCAGGTGCCCACGGCCAGCGCGAGGTAGACGATGGACATGAAGAGCTGCGAGGTGGCGAACTGTGCACGAAAGGGGCCAAAACTGAGAAACATCAGCACCAGCAGCGGCATCGTGGTATTGAAGAAGGCGGTGACCACTTCCATGTTTTTGTCACCGCTGCGCTGCGCCATGCTGACGTTCGCGAAACCGAAGAGCGCCACGTAGAAAAAGAGGAAGAATATGTTCGCGTACGGCTCGGTGAGCAGCGTGGCCTCTCCCCCGAAGAGGGGATTGTTGATGCTCCAGAGAAAATGAGAAAGGACGGCGAAAATGAGACCGGATGTCAGCATGCTCTGCCACTGTCGCCAGGTCGCGAGGCTGACGGTGATGACAGACATGGTGGCAATTCCCGCAAGGAGAATCCAGCTGTCCGTACTGGTCAGCGCTGTCACGTAACCCATTGCGAGCGCCATCGTGGCGAGGTACACCGAGTTCTGTCGCAGACTGAGCAGCAGGTTTATTCCTGTAATCAAAAGCAAGAAGATGAACTCGGCAGTGGTGCTGACGATGAGGGGATCGGGACTGAAATAGTGCATGCGCAGAGCTGCAAAGAAGAGCAGGAGCATGCCGCCGCCGATGAGGGCACGCGAAAACTGGGGCAGCTGTTTTCGCCAGATCAGGGACATGGCCATGATGACGACGGCGAAGACGAATCCCATACTGTTGCCTACCAACGCGGGCAGGACGTCAAGCGGGAGCGTCAGGAAGAATACGAGTCCGAGCGTGAGAATGACGACGCCGATGCGTGGCAGCCAGATGCGTCCGATACGGTACTCGAGTCCTTCGGTATCATCGCGTGGCTCCGGTGACGGAGCCGCTTCGTCGTCTATGATCGACTTGAATGCCGCCGCCTGTTCCTCGGGCAGCGTTTCAACGGCACGTTCAATGCGCTTGAGCCTTGCATCGAGCTGTTCGATGGTCTCCAGCATGCGGTCTTCGTGTTCTGCATGATCAGTGTTCATGGGATACCTCTGTATATGAATCATCCGGGTTCAAGCATGTACCGGATGCGATCAGGTGGACGTGGGCTCACCCGATGCATGATGCTCCGCTTTCTGCCGTTGTTCAATGCGGCGAATGTAGAGCGCGAGAAAAATGATGGTCAGTGTGATGATGAGTGTCACGACGGCGAGTCCGTACCGCCGGTAATAGTAATCCTCGTTCGCGGCGCTGGCGTCCTTCAGTGCCTGGCGCGCGATACGCAGTCCGGGATCGACGACCTCCTCGAACTTCGGGAGTGAAAAGGCGTGTATGGCAGTGCGGGATTGCAGGCGTGCCTGCCGCGCGTCTCTCAGTGCGAAACGGATGTCGTCAATTTCCATCCCCTTCTGTTCGGCGGCATCCAGCTGCACTTCCGCTTCATGCATGGTCAGCATCAGGCTGTCGAGCAGCAAACGCATACGCTTCGCTGCGCGGTATCCTTCGGGCGCGCGGTCTTTTCCGTGGCAGGATGCACACGGAGAGCCGGCATCGAGTGCAAGCAGCTTTTCGGTTGCCGGCTGCACAGCGTGATTGCCATGACAGGTTTCGCATTCCGGTTTGTCCAGCCGCGCAAACTCGGTGTTGTGCCGACTTTCGCGGAACAGCTCGGCGTTCATCGCGTGACATGTCCCGCAGACGTTGGAAATCGACTGCACGCTCGGTGGCGCGGCGCCATGGTTTCCGTGACAGTCATTACATGAAGGCGCACTCATATCCCGTTTCTCGAGCAATGCCTTGCCGTGCACACTGCTGCGGAATTCCGCGACCTGTGTCGTCGGCAGTCCCGTACCCCGCATGTACTCAGCACTGGCATGACATCGCCCGCAGGTCTGCGGGAGGTTCAAGGCGTTCGTGCTGGATGTACTTTCCTCCGCGGGACGAATGTCGTGTGCACTATGGCAATCGTTGCATGTCGCCGTCCTGGTATTTCCCTGCAGGTTCTGCTCGCCATGGACGCTTGTACGGTATTTGGCGAGCTGATCCGTCGGCAGGGAAGGATTGTAGCGGCGCATGTAGGAGGGATCCGCATGACAGGAGGCACAGAGCGAGGTAACGCGCAACGCAGAGACGGGGGAAGCGGCATCTTCGGGATGACGGATGCCGTGCGCGCCATGGCAGTCGGTGCACTGCAGCAGCAGCGTGACTGTCGTGCCCGCCTGCTGACTGTGTGCACTCCCGCGAAGCGACGTCAGCTGTCCCGTCGGACCCTCATACCCGTAGCGTTCCATGGTTTCCGCATCATCGTGGCATTTCCCACAGAGGGCGGAGATGCTTTCCCCGGTGGGGACGCCGATAAAGCCCCTTGCCTTGCTCATCCCCTCTTCCATGTCATCGGTTGTGGCATCGCCGCCGTGACATGACGCGCAGGTGAGTCCTGCGGACCTGTGGACATCGGAAACGAAAGCTGTGGCGGCATCGCCGTCCATCATCTGGTGACAGGTGAAGCATTCGTCCTGCTGCGCAGGCAGCATCGTCGGGACGACAAGTGCCGCCATGGGGATGGAGAGTGCGAGCAGGATACGAAGGAGTCTTTGCTGGAAGTATCTCATAGCATCACCCATCCGAGAATGGTGAAAAACAGGATGAAGATGATCACGGCCAATCCGATGATCGTGAACAGGCGGCCTCGCTGTCCCTTCTGCGATTGGCGGTCGAAGAAAGGAATGAAAATCCACAGCGTCATCGCCGTACCGAACAGCAGCACACCAAACACTTCTCCTTCCAGGAAAAGCACATGTGCGGGAAGCAGCTTCAGCACCTGAAACATGAACAGGAAATACCATTCGGGGACGATGCCCGCCGGGGCGGCCGCGAAGGGATCCGCTTTGACGCCCAGTTCCCAGGGGAAGAACACGGCGAGAATGGCGAGGATGTTGAGGACGATGAGCCAGAGCAGTACATCACGAAGGAAGAAGTTGGGGAAAAACGGGATGCTGCGGGCCTTGGGATTTTTTTCTTCCCCAATCGGAGAGCTCATGCCCTGTCGCTGCACCATGAGCAAGTGAATGGCGAGCAGAACGGTAAAGATTGCCGGGAAAAGTGCGACGTGAAAGCCGAAGAAGCGCGAGAGCGTGGCGCCTGACACCTGTTCGCCGCCCCGCAGCAGTTCCATGATGGGTCCGCCGACGAACGGCACACTCCCCGCGATGTCCGTTCCCACCTTCGTCGCAAAGTATGCCAGCTCATTCCAGGGCAGCAGATAACCACTGAAGCCGAATGCGAGGGAGAGGTAGAAGAGGAGGACACCGGTAACCCAGGTGATTTCCCTGGGACGCCGGTAGGCGCGGGTGAGGTAGACGCTGAACATATGAACCGCGGCCGCGAGCACCATGAGGTTGGCCGACCAGCTGTGCACGGAACGTATCAGCCACCCGAAATGCACCTTGCTCATGAGGAAGCGTATGCTTTCAAAGGCAGTGTCCTCTCCCGGACGGTAGTAGAACAGCAGCAGGATGCCAGAAACCACCTGGATGATGAAGAGGAACAGCGTCACACCTCCGAAGTAATACCAGACAGAATGCCGATGCGCCGGTACCGTCTTCTTTTTTGCAAAGGACACGACGGCGTCCAGGTCCATCCGGTCATTCAGCCATTGCCGCATTGCCTCTCGTCTCGTGCTCATGCCGTACTCCGGATTTATGATCAAGCTTCCGTGACAAACACCTCGCCGCCTTTCTCGATGACGTCGAATTCATCGAGCGGACGCGGCGGGGGACCATCTATGTTTCTGCCGTTGAGATCGTACTTTCCGTTGTGGCATGCACACCAGATGATGCCAGCGTCCTTCTTGAACTGCACCGTGCAGTCGAGGTGCGTACATGTCGCGGAAAACGCGCGGAAACTGCCGTCCTCATACCGTATGAGGATACCCGGCCTGTTACCGAAGCGGAACAGCGTACCGCTCGCCGGTGTGAAATCATCGATTGCGCCCACCCTGACGCTGGATACGGCATCGCCGGTGACTTTCGGCGGTTTCAGATACGCCATCACCGGGTATACCAGCGCAGCAAACAGCGCGGTGCCGCTGGTACGCAGCAGCCAGATGAGTGTACGTCTTCTCGTAGGGGATACAGAATCGCTCATGTCCGTGCCTCCTGGACAATACCCGAATTAGGAAGATAATAGGTGCGGATTATCCGATTATGCGGACGTAAAGATAAGTTTTTTCGGCACTTATAGAGCGATTGGAAGGGTTACTGGCGAACATAGTCATTTTAACACCCGATGTCAAGTATGTGCCGCTTCCACCTTCGCTTTCGCTTTGCTCAAGCTATGGCGGACAGAGGCGCGGCACGCTTGAGCCTCGTTCCCGATTTCATCGGGACCTCAGCGCGGGAGCGCCTGACGGCACGCGGGAGCCTCACTTCGTTCGGCGCGGGACCCCGCTTCGCGGGGGCGGGAGCCTCGGTCCTGATTGCATCGGGGACGAGGCACGTTTTCTCTCTTGCATACATGGCGGGGAAGTCCTATAATCGGAGAAGAAACTGCAGAACTATCCGGAACCGTATGAAAAAGATTGACATAGACGGACCGCCGCTCACGCTGCGGCAGCGGTTGGCGCATGATCCGATCATGAATACGCGGCAGAAGAATGCCGTGCGGCATGTACTCAAGCACGGGGATATTGCGCGGAGGGAATACGCGGAGCGCTTCGACGTGACTCCTTCGGTTGCCACGCGTGAGCTGGGCGAGCTGGTGCTGGCCGGCTGGCTGCGTCGCCAGGGACGTTCCACCGCCACCCGCTACATCCTCGACGATCAGAAATTCGGCACCGAGCACCTGCATGATGCATACCACCCCTGACGGGGATAGAAAAATGGAATGATGGAAAATGGAAATATGACACCGATGCCATATTTCCATGATTCCATCCTTCAATCTTTCCATGCTGCGCACTAACCACAAGGAGGGAAATGTTGAAGCACACATTAACGCTGATCACTATTGTTCTCTTGACCGCTACGGGGTATGCGCAGCAGGACCCGTATCATTTCGAACTGGGGCTGGGGACGGACGTTTCTCCTTTCTCGACATATACCCTCAATCTCGACGGAGAGTATATTCTCGAGGGTCTGCAGCATGATGCCGCGCACAGTACCATTGTTGCGAAACGGCTTGAGCCGCGGAGCCGCGTCGCATTTACCATGACGGCCGGTGCCTTCACCGACGATGAAGTGCTGGATCATTCTGCGTACCGTTTCCGCAGTTACGGGAGCGGTTTGCTGAATGAGAACCTCGGATTGGGGTTCGTTTACGTACACGAAATCCGTGAGTTCTCGAACAGTGAACTCAGTGCGTACCGGAGTGTGGAAACAAACATGGATCTGTTCGGACTCGGATTGGATCTCTACATCTCTCCCACCGCGCATGTGCGCGAGATCATCGCGATCGGGGATCGGAAATTCGACTGGGACAGGCATGAGTCCCTGCGTCCCTCCATTGAACAGAACTACGAACAGAATATCGTATTTGTCGAGCACTCCGCAGACATTCTGTTCGGAAAGGATGGTTACCGGCATGCCATTTCCTTCGAGGTCCGCCGCGGTGGCTTCGAAGCCCTTTCCTTCTTCAACGAATATGAATTCGGCGGCGATGCTGAATATACATACGCTGGTATCCTGCAGGTGCTGGCGAATGAGGATATCGACCTGCTCAGTCACATGCAGGTCATCGTGGGTGCAGCAGTGCGCTGGCATCTGAATCCCCGCGACCTGCTGTACGTTTCACCGTCACTGCTTTTCGGCGACGACATCCTTCACGAGAACAACGTGTTTTCACTCGGTGTGCGCTTCGCACACCGGTTCTGATCACGGACCAGCGCTATCATCGCTGTCGCATATGATCGCGACATCACCGCATACGGCAGTTTTGGAGAGCAAGTTTTCCGCGCCGGGGAGTATCGCATCGCGTATGAGGAAGGCCGTCCCACCGCGATCGTGCGTCTGCCCGCTTCAAACGGAAGCGCCGAAGGAGAAAGCGCAGCACGTCTCCCGCTCCACGCCGTCAGCAGCCTGGACATTGAAGGCAATCACACCGTGATCGTTTTCCTGGGAGTGTGGGGAGTGATACTCATCTCGCTCATTTTGAGCCTTGGGGATTCCGGATTATTCAGGACCTAACGAGCAGGGCCGCCATCTCCCTGAACCCCTCCGAGCAATGCGCATCCGCGGCAATGGCTTCCCAGAACCGAGCGGCCAGCCGCGATATGCGATCGGTATCCACGGGTAGATTTTCCCGCAGCTGTGGGTGGAATCGGTTGAGGGGAGGAAGTTCGCCCTGCCGGGGTGCCAGCGCCATGGGCACCATGTCGTAGACGGGGAGGAGCCGGAAACCCGCAGGTTCGGGAGCCAGACTCAGGTTGCCGAAGTGCATATCGGTATTGCCGATGGCATCGCCGAAGGACTGCAGGAGGGCGATGGTGTCAAGGTCCTCACGTGATAGCAGTCCGGCCTCATGCATTGTGCGGGCGGACTGATACCAACTCCCGCCACTGGCAGCAAATTCCGCATCCACGACTCCCAGCGAGAACATCGGGCAGCGTCCGTTCCACCCCGCGCGATCGAAGCGTCTGGATTCCAGGAAAACGCGTCCCTCGGAAAACACGAGCCGCGTCTCTGCGGCTGGGAGTCCTTCATGCCGCAAAGTTCCGAGCGCATGATGCTCAGCGATCAGCAAGTCCCGCCACCGCTGTGCGACCACATTCTCGTCAGCAGGGGAGAATTTTACGAGAACATGTCCCACATCCGGTCTCCACGCCGTGAACTTCGGCTGCTGTCCGGTGTGCGCCGAACCCGGCGTTTCGCCACGAACAACCAGTTCCGCCAGGGCAGGATATGCAGTTTCTGCATAAACCACGACCTGTTCGGACGTTCTGAGGGCCCGTGCGGCGCTTCCGCATCCGAGAAGCAGGTTCCCCGGCATGATTTCACCGGACTGGAGAAGAAAGGTGATGAGCTGGGCATTGTTCCAGTCCTGCGGCCTCGGAGGCAGTTGCAGCGCCTGTGCCATACGTCGGCCGATCTCGCGTCCCAGGAAGCCTGATGGACGAAGGTCCTGCAGAAACCAGGGATGCCGAAAGTACCTGCAGTCCACAAATAACGCCTGCGAAAACGCTCTTTTTACAAAAAACACCTGCCATACGAGTGAAATTGCAGAAAGTATCTGCGGGGAGGCGGTTCCTGCCGAGTCGCCGCTGCAACCCGTCAATCCTGAGAAAAAATGTAGCAATCTCCCGCTTTTCGATGCTTCCTTTCCCGAAAAAATGCCTGCGTGCTTGCATCTATTCCAACAGATTCAGATATTCTTGACCATAACTATAATACTTGATCCAGCGCCTGGGTGGGTACGTGGTGAGAGCCTTATTGTATTTCTGTTTGACGGATCAGTGCCTGAAGCGACTGCCGCGGCATGCGGAGCGGGCTTTGTGGTGTCACGTGGCGGTCCATGCGGGGATAAGGATGAAGAGGGAAATTCCAATTAAAAACTATGTGGTGAGAGCGTTTGCCAGTTTTATTTCTGAAGGGACGTGCAGCTCATTACGCGGTTGTCGTGAATCAATCATGGGTTTTGAATGAGTTTTTCTACTTCGATGTCTATTGCGTATCCACTTCTTGTAGTCTGGTTCATTTTCAGTTTCTATTACTGCGTAAAAACATACCGTACAGGGACTCTGACGAACAAGAGACTCCTCGATGCGATCCCTCCGATTTTTACCACTATTGGCGTCTTTGGTACATTTCTGGGGATTTACTTTGGACTCCAGAAATTCAATGTAGCCGATATAACAGGGAGTATACCAACGCTGCTCGAGGGACTGAAAACTGCTTTCATGACTTCGCTGGTTGGTATCTTTCTCTCCGTCATATTCTCCATTATCATTTCACAGATTCACCGAAGTGTGGAAGAAGCTTCAGGGGAACAGGTTTCCGATGAGCTTGATGCGCTTAGTGGGATTCTCGGGACTCTGCGCGATATCGACACTAACCAGTCCAGGCGCCTCGATGCCATTCAGAAAGCGCTCATTGGCGATTCTGAGGACAGTCTCTCCACTCAGATGGTGAATCTGAATCTGAAGTTCAGTGATATGAGTGGAGATCTGGTTGCCAGCTCCAGGGAACAGTCGCAGAAGCTCGACGAACTCAACAAAACACTGGGCAGTGACACGGATTCAAGCCTGATCACTCAGTTGAAAAAGCTACGCATCGAGGGACAGAATGCTGTAAAAAAACAGCAGTCGAGTCTCGAGAAGATCATCGAATCAAATGAGACATTGCGTGCGCAATCGGAAAAGGTTGGTTCCGATCTCGCCAGCCGATTGGATGGTTCAAATGCAGCTCTCGAAGAGCTGAAGCAGCAGGTTGTCGAGACAAAGAAGGATATCGCGGAGCAGATGAACTCTCTTGGTGAGTTGCTTGCGAAGAACAACACCGAAGCTTTGGTGCATGTCATGGAAGCTGCGACCCGCCAGTTCAATGAGCATATGTCCGAACTGATCGATCGCCTCGTGAAAGAGAATTTCGAGGAATTGAACCAGAGCGTCAAGAACATGAACGACTGGCAGCAGAAGAACATGCAGGCGATGGAACAGCTCACGACGAGCATGAAGAGTGCCGGTACACTGCTCGAAACCGCCAGTGGTAAAATAGATGGGATTGCTACCGGTACCGAAAGACTTGTGAAAAATGACGGATACCTTAGTGATATACTCAAGGAAATCCATGCAGTGATGGCGGAAGACACCGGTCTCAAGACGACCACGCACAACCTGTCACAGGTTGTGAAGCGGCTGGAGCAGGCGAATATCAAGTACGACGGTGCAACAGACAAGCTTGTTGAATGGATTCAGAGAGAAGAGTCATTCAAGCAGCAGGTTCAGAGGATCATTGATCGACTCAAGGAAATCGAAGCGATACGCGATTACAACCAGGAGTTCTGGTCGAAAACGCGCGAACAGATGCAGGAAGGTGTATCCATTATTAAAAACGGCGCAGGCGCACTCAACACGCAACTGGAAGAATTGAGGACGAGCTTCTATGAAATGCTGAATAATACACTCGTAGAACTCGATTCATGTATTCAGAGTATGGTCAAGCATTATGAAGGTAATGGGAAAGCATGATGTCAGGCTCGCATAATCCATGGATATCCTTCTCAGACATCATGACTGCGCTTATGGTCGTGTTCATGTTCATTGCCATCTCCTACATCGTTGAGATCGACCAGGAACAGAAAGAGAGGAATAAAATCATTGAAGAATTCCGCGATGTGAAAGCAGAACTGTTTGACGTTCTGCGCGAGGAGTTTTCTGACGATTTCAAGCAATGGGGCGTAGAGCTGGATAGAGACCTCTCTATCAAGTTTACGAATCCCGAAGTGCTGTTCGCCTCGGGCAGATCGGATCTGACACCGCGTTTCAAAGCGATCCTCGATGACTTTTTCCCCCGGTATCTCGACATCATCATGAAGCCCAAGTATGCCGACAGAATTTCAGAAGTGCGTATAGAAGGACATACGGACACGACAGCGTTACGGTTCTATGGTGATTCCTACATCAGCAACACGGTTCTTTCTCAGCTCCGCTCCTCCGAGGTACTTCGATATCTTCGGGCCATGCCGCGATACCGGCAGCTGACAGGAGAGGAGGAGAAGCAGCTCCAGTTTTGGCTCACTTCGAACGGACTCTCATACGGTCGAACACTGGACGACAACAAAGAACTGACCGCCTACTCGAACCGACCGGTAAACAATGAGTATTCGAGGCGCGTGGAATTCAGAATTGTGACCACGAGTGATGAAGTGGTCGAAGAATTCTTGAGGAGCTTGTAGTATGACTGCTCTTCATGCATTCCGTGCGCTACGAAAGTTCCTCGAAGGCCGTGGTGTGAACATCGTGGAGTCGGATTATCACGCCGAAGTGTTGCGTCGGGATTTTTCTGTCGACCAGGAAGCTGGAACTGCGGAGATTGACCAGAGTGGTGTGTTCTTCAAGGTGAAGGGGAAACGGGTAAGGGGTTTCCTCTATATCAAAGAAGCGAATATTGGAAGATTTGGATACCCGAAAGCTCATTTCATTGATTGTATCACCATCCAGGATAAGAAAGCGGCTGGGAAGTTCGACCACCAGTACTTTTGGAGCAATGGTAAGAAGGTATTGTTGATCGATCGGAGTACACTACAGGAGGTTGGCCCAGTCGAGTTACAGCTATGTAAGAACTGTATCGCAGGGGGAGATGCCAGAGGTGCGAAGAGTTCGGGAGCTTTCGTCGAAGCATATGGGGATGAATGCACAATTCCCGTAGATACGAAGACAGATGCAAATGGATATCCACTCGACTGGCATCGGATCAGTGAACAGTATCGGAAGGGTATTGAGTACCGTTGTGAGTCCTGCGGTGTCAAGATCAAGCGAGGAATTGACAGACGATTCATGCATGTTCATCACTTGAATGGGGACAAGCTGAATAACGATCCTGCCAATCTCAGGTGCCTCTGTGTACTATGCCATGCTTTTGCTGACGATCATCATTCAAGACGCATGATCCGCGGTGCTTTTCGTGTTCATTTGCAGGATTATTACAGGATTTATCGCGACGAATTGGAACAGAACAAAAATCCTTATATCGATCGCGGAGCTGACATGCTCAAGCAGGTAGGTGTCGTTGTCTAATCCAATCACAAAGCCGAACAGTCTACCCCTCGCACCCGGTGCGCGTGTGGAAATACGCGACGCGGAGTGGATCTGCAAGCGGGTGGATCGGGCATCGGGTGGTGGCTTCGCGCTCACGGTGACAGGCGTGTCAGAGATCGTGCGCGACCGCGAGGCGGTGTTCCTGACGGAGATTGAGGATGAGGTGCGGGTGCTGGATCCGGCCGAGACGAAGCTGGTGCGGGACGATTCCGGGTTCTATCGCAATACACGCTTGTATCTCGAAGCGCTGCTGCGGCAGACGCCGCCGACGGGGGATGGGATTTATGTTGGACACCGCGGGGCGATGGATGCGGTGGAGTATCAGCTCGAACCCGCGGCCATGGCGCTCGCGCAGCCCCGGCAGCGCATGCTGATAGCGGATGCGGTGGGACTCGGCAAGACGCTCGAAGCGGGCATCCTGCTCAGTGAATTGATCCGGCGCGGCAGGGGACGCCGCATTCTTGTCATCACCATGAAATCCATGCTCGCGCAGTTCCAGAAGGAAATGTGGAGCCGCTTTACCATTCCCCTCGTGCGACTGGATTCGCAGGGGATTCAGCGCGTGCGCGCCCGGGTCCCAGCCAATCACAATCCGTTCTATTACTACGACAAATCCATCATCTCCATTGACACGCTCAAGCAGGATCACGAATACCGCACCTGGCTCGAGCAGAGCCGGTGGGATGTGATCGTGATCGACGAGGCGCACAGCGTGGCGCATCGCGGTACGCGCAACCTTCGGCACCGCCTGGCGAAGCTGCTGGCAGAACGATCGGACGCCCTGATCATGCTCACCGCCACGCCGCATGACGGCAAGCCGCGCTCCTTCGCCAGCATCATGAACATGCTCGATCCCACGGCCATTGCGGATCAGGACAATTACACGCGTGAGGATATTCGCGGTCTGTTCATCCGCAGGCATAAGAAGGATGTGCACGACCAGGTGCGGGAGTCCTTCCGCGAGCGCAGTATCGCCACCGCTCATGTCCCGGCCTCCGCACCGGAAGAGGCGGCGTTTGATGTGCTGACGGAAATGAACTTTACGCGGCTGGATCAGAGGCGCGGGGCGGGACAGCTGTTCCGTACCACCCTGGAGAAGGCGCTGTTTTCTTCTCCCGCCGCCTGCCTGGAAACGCTCGACAATCGCATCCGCACGCTCGAGAAAAAAGAGGATGCGGAGGAGTTCGAAGCGGACATTATCGCGCTGCAGGAACTGCGCGGCAGGGTGGAGGAGATTTCCCTCGAGGAATTCACGAAGTACCGCAAACTCGTCGAACTCCTCACCGGCGAGGGCGCATGGAAATGGGACGGCAGCGATGCCACCGACCGCCTGGTGATTTTTACCGAGCGCATCAAGACGCTGGACTTCCTCCGCGAGCATCTCCCCGCGGCACTGGGATTGAAGGACGATGCCGTAGGCGTGCTGCATGGTGGCATGCCGGATGTCGATCAGATGGAAGTGGTGGAGAATTTCGGGAAAGACAATGCTCTCATCCGTCTGCTCCTGGCCTCGGATGTGGCGTCGGAAGGAATCAACCTGCACTACCTCTCGCACCGGATGATTCATTTCGACATTCCGTGGTCGCTCATCCGCTTCCAGCAGCGTAACGGACGCATCGACAGGTACGGACAGCAGAAAGATCCGCAGATTCTCTACCTGCAGACGGACAGCAGGAATGAGCGGATTCACGGAGATCAGCGCATCCTTGATCTGCTCATTGAAAAGGATCAGCACGTACACGAGAACATCGGCGACCCTGTGGAATTCACCGGCATCGCGGATGTGGATGAGGATGAGCGCCGCACGGCCGCTGCCATTGAAGAAGGGAAGTCCCGCGACCAGTTCTCGGAAGAGATCGAGCAGAAGGATAAATCCTTCTTCGACCTCCTGATGGAAGACGCCGGAGTAGAAAAGGCACCTTCCCCCTACACGCGTGTACGCTCCATGCTCTCGCTCTTCGGCAGCGACTACCAATATTGTCGTGAGGCGGTGGAATTTCTGAAATCGAACAAATCCCTGCAGACGGAATTCGATGACAACAGCCGCACCGCAACCATTACCGCACCTGAAGAACTGCGTCGCCGCTTCCGTAATTATCCCCGCGAAGTGCTTCCCGACGATCACCGGCTGATACTGACACCGGATGCCGCACGGGTACAGGATGAGGTCCGTCGCTGCCGGCAGGATGAAGAGGCGTGGCCCAAGCTGCAGTATCTCTGGCCGCTGCACCCGGTGTTCGACTGGCTGGGCGACGGCATTCTCTCGCAGTTCGGCCGCCATGAAGCGCCGGTGATGACTGTTGAAGAAGGACTCGCGCCCGGCGAAGTGGTCGTCGTCATGAGCTGCCTCATCCCGAACCGAAAGGGACAGCCTCTGCTGCAGCACTGGTGCGGCGTATGCTTCGAAGCGGGAAAGCACACCCGCGTGGAAGAATTCGCTGTCCTCATGCAGCGCACCAAGCTCGGCAGCGGGGAGCATCCGAATGCAGGCGAGGAAGTGGACACCACGGCGCTCGAAAAGCTGCTCCCTGAAGCCGTCGACCGTGCGCGGGTATGGATGGGCCTCCAGTTCGAAGAATTCGAAGTCGGCATCAAGGGCGAACTCGAAACGCAACTCACGCGTCTCCGTCACCTGCGCCAGCGCCAGCGCGACCAGGTCGAGCAGCGCTTCCGCTCCGACGACACCCGCGTCGCCTCGCTCCAGCAGCAGCGCCGCGAAAAACAGCTCCGCGACATCGAACGCATCTTCTCCGAATACCAGGAGTGGATAGAAGATTCGATGACCGGGGAGAACAGGCCGTATATCAAAGTTGCGGCTGTTTTGAAACAATGAACCATCGTCCCCACGCTCAGCGTGGGGACGGCAATCCAGGACGCTCCGCGTCCATTGAATCAGGAATGACCGCAGAGCGGTCGAGAAGAACGTCCCCACGCAGAGCGTGGGGACGATGAACTCCCAGTAGTGACGATGAAGATGAAAGAGTAATCATGACCCTCACCGGCATACATAACCAGAACGAATTCTACTCCGCGCATTATCTCTCGGATGTGTTCGAGGGGGATGTGAAGGATACGCTGGCGGAGTGGACGCAGAGGGCAAAGGAGGATGAGAACTTCCGGGCGCCGTTCGATGCGATCGGTGCGCTGCGTAGGGATTTCTTCGCGCTGCAAAAGGAGCTGGAGGGGGTGAAGGATGGGGGAGATGTGTTGAGTATTCAGTCCGGCTTCGTCCGAGACCTGCTCACCGCTCTCGGTTACAGCTACCACCCGCAGGTTTTCCAGGCGGGGGACTACGCCGTGACAACGATCGCTGCGGAGCAGCGCTCGTCGGGCAGTGCATTGTTGTGGGCGATTGAGGTTGCGGGGGTGAACGGGGACGGGGGATCGAATCCGTTGGACCTGGAGCTGCATTCGTCGCAGTATACGGAAGAGGTACCGGAAGAGCAGCGGCTGCTGGGGAAGCCGTTGGAAGAGGTGATTGACGATGTGATCTATCGAATGGACGAACCGCCGCGCTGGCTGCTGCTCTGTAGCGGGGACATGCTGGTGCTGGTGGATCGCAGCAAGTGGAATGAGAAGCGTTTGCTGAGCTTCGACCTTCGGGAAATTCTCGATCGGAGGGAATCGCAGACGCTGCGCGCGATGGCGATCCTCCTCCACCGCGACTGTGTGGCACCGGGCGAAGGTACGCCGATGCTGGATACGCTGGATGAAAGCGCGCACAAGCATGCCTACGCGGTGTCGGAGGATCTCAAGTTCAGCATGCGCGAGGCGGTGGAATTGCTGGGAAACGAGGCGGTGTGGTATCTGCGCTATGTCAGCAAGGAGAAGGTGTACGACGGCTCCATTTCGCCCGAGCAACTCAGCGGCGAGTGCCTGCGGTATATCTACCGCCTGCTTTTCCTGTTCTTCATCGAAGCGCGTCCCGAACTCGGCTACGCCCCGATGTCCAGTCGCGAATACCTGGGTGGCTATTCCCTCGAATCCCTCCGCGACCTGGAGATGCTGGAACTGGAAAGCGAGGAGGCAAGGGACGGCAGTTTCATCCACCAGTCCCTCACCCATCTCTTCCATCTCATCTACAACGGCTATAATCTCGTGGAGCAGCTGCAGACAGACGTCCTTCACGACAGCTTCTCCATGCAGCCGCTGAAAAGCCACCTCTTCGATCCCGACCGCACGCCCATCCTCTCCCGCGTCCGCTTCCGCAACCACGTGCTACAGAGGATTATCCGCCTGATGTCCCTCTCACGTCCCAAACGCGGTAAGCGTCCGGGACGCATCAGCTACGCCCGCCTCGGCATCAATCAGCTGGGCGCGGTGTATGAAGGACTCCTTTCCTACACGGGCTTCTTCGCGGAAGAGGACATGTACGAGGTGAAGAAGAAGGGGAAGGATCCTTCGCCCCTCGAGCGCGCGTTCTTCGTGACCGAAGCCGAGCTGCGGGATTACGAGGAAGAGGAGAAGGTGCTGGATGAGGACGGCAGGGTGAAGAAATATGAGAAGGGCCGTTTCATTTACCGGCTGACGGGACGCAGCAGGGAAACGTCTGCGTCCTATTACACGCCCGAAGTGCTGACGCAATGTCTGGTGAAGTATGCGCTGAAGGAGCTGTTCAAGGAGAAAAGCGCCGACGACATCCTGCACCTCAAGGTCTGCGAGCCCGCCATGGGCAGCGCGGCCTTCCTCAACGAGTACGTCAACCAGGCATCCGAGGCCTACCTGCAGCGCAAGCAAAAGGAAACGGGACGCGTCATCCCGCACGACAGCTACGTCCGCGAGAAGCAAAAAGTCAAAGCCTGGCTTGCCGACAACTGTGCATACGGAGTGGATCTCAATCCTGTAGCCGTGGAACTGGCTGAAGTTTCACTCTGGCTCAACACCATCCACCGCGAAAGTCTCGTCCCCTGGTTCGGCAATCAGCTCGTCGTCGGCAATTCTCTCATAGGTGCCCGCAGGCAGGTCTTTCCCATTTCCAGCCTGAAGGCGAAGAAGAAAGACGATCTGTGGCTGAACCTTGTCCCTGACCGCATCATGCCCGGCCAGGATCGTCCTGCCGACACCATCTACCATTTCCTCCTGCCGGACAACGGGATGGCAAATTATAATGACAAGGTTGTCAAGGCCATGGTCCCGGATGAAATAGCTAAAATCCGCAAATGGTCGGGAAGAGGCGGATTCATGGATCCGCCCAATACCGAGGAAATCAAAATCCTCCAAAGGCTGTCCACAGCCATAGACGGATTATGGTCCCACCATATCGAAACTCGCAGGCGCATCGAGGAAGAGACCGAGGATGAAATCGACATCTTCGGTCATGAGAAGGACGGCGGACATCATGAGAAGCTGAACCTGGCGCAGAAAGACCGGTTGCTGGCTAGGGAGCTGTATGGAGAGGGATTGGAGAACAGCAGTGCTTACCGCAGGCTGAAACTGGTGATGGACTACTGGTGCGCCCTGTGGTTCTGGCCCATACAGGAAGCCGATGTCCTACCGTCCCGCACTCAGTACCTTGAAGACCTGACACTGATTCTGGAAGGCAGGCAGGAAGCCGTTCCTGACAAACCGCAGTCCGAGCTCTTCCCCGAGAGCGTGGACGAAAAGCAGCAGCTCGAACTGCTCGAGCGCTACGGTATCATCGACGTCGACGAGCTTTGTGACGCCAATCCCCGCCTCGGCATCGTCCGCCGCATCGCCGCGGAGAACACCTTCCTGCACTGGGAGCTGGAATTCGCTGAAATCTTCGCCGACCGCGGCGGTTTCGACCTTATACTTGGAAATCCCCCCTGGATCAAGATCGAATGGAACGAAGGCAGCGTCCTCGGTGACGCCGACCCCCGCTTCGTCGTCCGCAAGCACTCCTCCAAGCAGCTCGCCGACCTCCGCGAAGACACCCTCGACCGTCTAGACCTTCAGCGCACCTACCTCGACGCCTTCACCGTCTCCGAAGGCACGCAGAACTTCCTCAACGGCAAGCAGAACTACCCACTGCTGCAGGGGATGCAGAGCAATCTGTACAAATGCTTTCTGCCTACAGCCTGGATGGTGGGGAATGAACAGAGTGCGTCGGGATTCCTGCATCCGGAGGGAGTGTACGACGATCCGAAGGGAGGAAAACTGCGCGCGGCGCTTTATCCGAGACTTAGGGCGCATTTTCAGTTTCAAAATGCATTAATGCTATTCCCTATAGCTCATCGAGAAAAATATAGTCTAAATATCCACTCAAGGCCTCGCGACGTTAAGTTCATAACAATAGCAAATGTCTTTCATCCGAAGATCATTGACCAATGTATCCAACACGACGGGAAGGGCGCAGTACCGAGGATGAAAAATGAATTTGATGAATGGGACTTGAGAGGGCACAGGATGCGTGTTCTCGAAATATCTGAGGATGAGCTTCAGGCAATAGCTCGGCTTTCAGGCGGAATAGGAGATTGTAAAGAGACAAAACTACCATCAATACATTCTAAGGAACTATTAGCTGCCCTACTCAAATTTGGATCGCACAACCATAGACTATATCAAGATTCAGAGGTATGGTACGCCAGCGAGATGTGGCATGAAACATATGCGCAAGAGGACAATTTAATTATACGAAGGACTGATTTTCCGGAGACAGAGAAGGAGCTAATCTATTCTGGTCCACACTTCTATATAAATAACCCGTTATATAAAACACCTAAGCCTGTATGCACCGAGAAAAGCCACTATGATATTATTGATCATGATGCAATTGATAATGCGTATAGCCCACGAACCAATTATTTACCAAATGTTTCTATTGCGGACTATGACGATAAGGTCCCAACAGTGCCATGGGATAGCAGATCAAAAGTTACTGATCACTACAGATTGATTTTTCGCAAAATGATGGGACCGGCAAACGAGAGAACAATGATTAGTGCAATCTTGCATCCTGGCGCCGGGCATATACATAGTGTGCTAAGTGTTGTGTTTAAGGATGTTCGTGATATGGTGCTGTTTGCAGGCTTGTGTAGCACTATTGTGTTTGACTTTCTGATTAAAACATCTGGAAAAACCAATGTAGGAGTCGATGTTTTAGGCACGCTACCATTCCTTACAGAATATAGAAATAAAGTGATGCTGCGCGCGCTATACGCAAATAGCATTACTGAAAAATATTCTGACTTGTGGAACGCTGTATGGATGCCCAGCTTTACGAATGATGGGTGGTATTGCACAGATAGCAGGTTAAGTGGAATTGAATATAGTAAGATGAATGATGATTGGTATGATAGCTATGTCGGTTTATCAGACTATGCACGGCGATGGATTCAGCTAGAACTAGATGTTTTGGTAGCAAAATCGCTAGGTCTAACGTATAACGAACTTATAGCTATGTACAAAATACAATTCCCCGTGCTTTACTACAATGACAATGAAACGTGGTACGACAGCAAAGGGAAAATCATATATACTGCGAGCAGAGGGCTTGGAGGGGTTGGTTTAGATCGGAGCAGATGGGAAGAGGTAAAGATGAAGTCAATTGGTATAGTTAGCAAGACAATCAAAGACGAAACAGTGGCGAGTGGCCCAAAGATTAGGACTATTGACTATTTCGCGCCATTCACTAGATGTAATAGAGAAAAAGACTACCAAAACATATGGACTTCTTGCGATCCATGAAATTAAATTACTAGGGGTCTTTAGCTCAATAGGTTACGTCGCAAATGTTTGTAAGTATAGCAGAGCTGGGTTCTTTGCAGATAATCAATGTATCACGTGTAAGCAGTATTAGTAGAGGTTCATATTATGAAAGATATTATCCTGAAATCCTACGTTGAAAAATTTGATGTGGACAATGGGCTTGGAGGTGGACAGATTGAAAGGAGCTTTCAATACTTCTCAACTGCGATGTTTCTCCATAAATTGCAACTAGCAGATAGGCAAGACTATACGGAAATGGATGTTGATGGGCAAAACGATGCAGGCATCGACATGATAGCAATATTCATAAATGATCATCTAGTAACGGATGTATCGGATGTAGAGCATTTCGTCGGAACTGGAAAGGCAATCGAAGTGAAATTTGTCTTTGTACAGGCAAAAACATCAGATAGTATTGAAGTCGCTACCCTCTTACGGTTTTACGCTGGAGTGAAAGATTATTTCAGCGACGAGCATAAGTATCCCTTTAATGAAGCATTGGAAGAGTATTATAATATCAAAAATCATATATTCAGGAATGCTTTCATCTTTAAGGAATACCCTGAAGTGCATGTTGTTTATGCGACAACATCCGAGAGGGGCCCACAAGCGGATCAGATTGCAGCCCAAGCTGATTCGGAGGTGTTACTTAATAATATGAAGTTATTCTCTAAGATAGAGCACCATTTCATTGGTTCTGAGGAGCTCCGAAGCACCTACGAGGATATGCTGAGAGATAACCAGGCATCCATCGAAATGGATGGAGAGATCGCGTTTCCTCAGATCAATGGTGTAAGTGACGCAGTTGTAGGTACTGTTAAGTCCTCAGAGTTTATCAAGCTCCTTGAAAAGAATGGTGTCCTCAATAGAGATGTGTTCTATGAGAACGTCAGAGATTTCCAAGGCATGAACGAAGTAAACCTCGAGATCAACGAGACCGTAGTTAATGATGTTACGAGAAGGTGGTTCCCCCTGATGAACAATGGTATCACTCTCGTGGCTAAAACGCTTAGGATAATTGGAAGAGTGGCGCACTTGGAGGGTTATCAAATAGTAAACGGCTGTCAAACATCGAATATACTATATCAAAATCGAGATGTATCTAATAAGGGTGATTTTTTAGTCCCCGTTAAGATAATTGCTTCGGACGACTCTGATATTATAGGATCTGTGATAAGAGCGGCGAATAGGCAAACTGAAGTGAAGGTTGAAGCATTTGAGTCGCTATCGAGGTTTCACAAAAAATTAGAGTCATATTATGAAATTAAGAGGATGGAAAAAGGTGTAGAGTTGTATTATGAAAGACGCTCTAAGCAATATGCTTACAGTGATATCTCTCGTCTGAACATCATAACGATGCCGCAACTAGCTAAGGCGGCAGTCGCAATCTTTGACAACGAGCCACATAGTGATCATCAGTACTACGGTGCAATATTAAAGGAAAAGCGTAGAAAGCTGTTTCTTGATAGTCACAAAAGCGATCCGTATTTCATCTGTGGGCTGTTAATATTGAAAGTCAGTAAATATATGTATAATAGTGATAAGCAATTAACAAAATACCGTCCGCAGATAATGATGCTTGTACGTATGATGCTAGGTGACGGCAGGGTGCCGCCGTTCAACTCTAGGAAAATAGCTGAATACTGCAAGGTACTAGAAGATAAAATTATGAATGATGACATACTGAATAAAGCAATAAATGACTCGATACGTATCATTCAGCGGGAACTTGATAGTTATGATGAATCGGCTCGTCCTTGGAGGTATAAGGCGTTTACAGCGGAGATTATCTCATACGTAGATGGTAGCAATGATAAGATACAATTAATTGATGAATGTGGAACAATTGATTGGTTTAGTCTTGAAAAGGGGTATGGGGTTGTGATATCAGATCTAGATGGTAGATCATTGTTTGTCAAGTACGATTGGTTTGCCAACTATGATTATGCGGTCGCAGCGAAAGGTAAGAGAGTAAAGTACGTGCGATCGAGAAGCCTAGATAAAGATATAGCGATGGACGTAGTATTAATATCATAAATGTTAACGGAAGTATTCAACTATGAACGGTGAATAGTATATATTGTGCTAATAATGTACAATAATATGGTATATTGAAAATGAGCGTGATTACCTGCAGCATATGCGACTGTGATGAGCTGACGTATGTAATCGAACTTGGGAATAGGAACTCAAAAACCTTAGGATTCCTTCCGGCAGGTGCTTACAATACATATTGTGAACAGGAGAAAATTATTGTTGCAAAGCACGATGAGGTGATTGTAGGATATCTTCTCTATTCAGAGGTGCGACGAAGAAGGCAGGCCTACATTGTTCATCTGTGCGTTGAGCAGGGCCATAGAAGGAAAGGTGTATCGCGTTCGCTTTTCGAGCACTTTGAAAGCAAAACGAAGGAGCTATATACAGGTGTCAGGGTGCGTTGTCGGAGAGACTATGCTGCCAATAAGTTGTGGCCACGACTTGGGTTTAAGCCTGTAGCAGAAATGGATGGGAGAAGTAAATGGGGTTCACGACTTACTGTATGGTGGTACGACTATGGGCACCCTGACTTATTTACTGATACGGAGGAAGTCGACTCTGCAACGAAAGTGTGCGTGACGCTTGATGCAAATATATTTTTCCAAATCGAGCGGTTGTGTGAACACGTAAGTAAGGATGTAGATTATCTGAAGGCAGATTGGATTGATAGCAGAGTACAGTTATCTTTGACGAATGAGATTTATAATGAGATCAATAGAAATCCTGATGAGAGCGCAAGATACAAAAACAGAAAAGCAGCAAGAAAATATAAAATCCTATCACAAGATGGCCTAAATGTGGAGCGCCTTGCCCACGATATTGCATTAATCGTTGGTGACAAAGATACAGAGAGCGCCAGATCGGATTCCAGGCATCTCGCTATCGCAGCGCTCTCGCGTGCAGAGGTTTTTGTGACGCAGGATCGGTTGTTGCTTCGATCTTCGGTAGAATTGTCATCACAGCTATCTGTAGATGTGATGACTCCGACTGAGCTGGTCTTACGGATAGACGAATTGATTAGTAAGGCCGATTATCAACCAGTAAGGTTTGCTGGATCGACCTATTCAGTAGGTAACGTAAGAGCTACGGAGTATAATAGAATATTAGATGTATTCCATAGAACGGAAGGAGTTAAGCGTCGTCGATTTGAGGCTGAGCTCAAAGAGGCTCTGATGGACGGAGGAGGTCAACATGTGGAGATCGTATGGTCTGAGCGCAGGGAGCCTCTATTTATTTATTATGTTAAGACACTTCGCGCTGGGTGGCATGAGGTCAGCTTGTTTAAAACTGCAGGTGCAGATTATGAAGATACCATGGCTCGTTTTGTTATTTCAGGACTGGTTGAACGACTTGTAGATAGTGGCACTGCCATAGTGATGGCTCGCGAAAAGGTATTAGCAACCGTTATGAAGAGGGCATTTGAGGAAAACGGTTTCGTTTATACTAATGGTATCTTTATAAAGATCGCGTTACGACACTATGGTGATTCAAGAAGCGCGGCAAATGAGTTGGAGGCGCTAAGTGAACGATACCGAGCGCATTCTGATGTAATGTTTGTAATAGGGCGTATGGTCAGAGGGCTACTGCATAATCAAGCGCGTCAGCTATTATATTATGAAAGGAAATTATGGCCATGTAAGCTGTCGGATGTTGGTTTACAATTGTACATAATCCCGATAAAGCCAATATGGGCTATGAAAATGTTTGAGAGTCGAATTGCTTCTGGTGATTTGTTCGGGTCGGACCCCAGGCTCATGTTTAACTATGAGAACGTATATTACCGATCCGCTATTGGTGTGGAAATTCAGGCGCCTGCGAGAATATTGTGGTATGTAAGTCAGGATCCGAAACGTGGCGTCTTAGAAGGAGCCATTCGTGCCGTATCATATTTGGATGAAGTGTCAGTCGGTAAGCCCAAGGAGCTATATTCTAAATACAGAACATTAGGGGTGTATCGATGGAATGAGTTAGTTGAGACTGCTAAAGGTGATTATGACAACAATATTATGGCGCTACGATTTAGTAATACAGAAATATGTAAGAAACCACTTGGCATATCAAAGATGCGCGATATATGGAAACACAACTTTAAGCATGGTCTATGTGTTCAAGGTCCAATGAGGATTACTGAAAAAATGTATGAAATAATCAACCAAGAAATAATGTGATTCTAGCATGTGTATGAATGACCATGGATTGTTGATACCAATAAAGCAAAAATGGGTATCGATGATTCTTTCTGGATGTAAGACTGTTGAGATGAGAAGGGTAATGCCCAGGCGAGCAAGAGAAGGGTCCCTTGCGTTTATCTATGCAACATCGCCAATACAGGCGATTGTGGGCGCATTTAGGATAGAGAGACTGTTGTATGGGAACCTAGACGAGATATGGCGTCAAGTAGGTGAAGAATCGTGTTTGACTGAGCCTGAATATTATAGGTACTATTGCGGGAAGGATAAGGCGGTGGCTATTGCCATTGGGCCAACATGGACGTTCAGTAATCCGCTAGCATTGGAGGACATGCAGAATAGGTATAACCTCTATGCGCCACAGAGTATTATATACCTGGATAGCGATACTAGGAGAACGCTTTTTAACGTAGACAAGCAGTTAGGTGGCTGCATGTCATCTATCAATATGTCCGAACCAATTATAGAATAAATAGTCAGTGCTCTTTTGCTACGTGCTTATTATAATAAGATGATAGAACTGCCATGTCGTTTTATACAAATGATTGATAAAAATACCAGTTGTCATTATGTAGGTAATGGTTCATTCTCATATATTCTGGCTCGACTACAGTGAAAAAGAGCGTCGCAAGATGCTCGATATCTTCCATGCGCTCGATGAGAAGGATACGATCGATGAGCATGGACTCGGTTCCATACGGGATGCGATAGCGGATCGTTTCTTACCCGGGACGGGGACAGTGCAGACGCGGGCTCGCTACCTGTTCTTCATCTCATGGATGTACATGGCGCTTGAGGAGAAGCGGGTGTCGTCAGCGAAGATTGCGGACAAGGCGCGGAATGAAGAGCTGCACCTGGTTGAGATGCTGCTGGATAAGGGGGTGACGGAAGGGGTGATCGGTCGCGTGACACGGCGGAAGCTGCCGCTGCTGCCGAGTAAAATCTATCGGCAGAGACGGGAAACCTTGGGACTATACCGATTATCTTCAACGCAGATGAATTCGTTGCGTATTTGCAAAAAATATTATCTCTGTCAGAGGGCGCACGTGGCAAAACGAACCTTGATGAGGAGATGATTGTTAAGCCATGCAGGGGGCCTGCTATCTTGTCTCCAGCAGAAGATATCCCATCTCAGCAGACCGTTGTCGTACATCAATCCGACGTCAGTGAACAACTGCACCATGAGATCCCTCAAAATGGCAACGCTTCACATGGGCCCGCTTTCTGGTGCCTTCAACGATACCACAGACAAGGTGGCCAACCAATGGCAGACCTGGTCTGAACACTGGTGGCCTTGAAGCTGTACAAATATGATCAATACAACCACACCCTATGAAGTATCAACAAACTACAAGGAACACTTGGATGTGCGAAGATAAGACGAAAGAGCAGACCACATTTTCATTTCCAGAGCAAGCGAGCGTACCCACGAGGTCTTACCATGTGATGGCCATTCACTGGCACAATGTGGGAATGGATTATGATTCATTGCCGGATGGTGTCGGTGTGTATCAGTTGTACGGAGATTCTGAAATCTATGGACCAGATGTCTTGTTGTACATTGGGCAGTCAGAGCATCTTCGCAGTCGAATCCGGCAACACATCGAGGGAATCACCCAGGCGTATCACATTCAAAACATCCGTATCAGAGCGGCAATATGTGATAAAAGCGATCGATATACTATTGAATCTATCCTTATTGCTCACTGCAAACCGAGCAGAAACGCTAATTGCTTGATGAGTGTGACTGAAAAACAAAAGTATGTATTGCTGCACAACCACGGGGATAAAGGGGTACTCCCACTCGAAATGACAAATACATATTGGGTTGAATCAGAAGATCCTGGTGAGTCACAGGAATCGGTCTCTGGAGTGGAGTGAGTAGTATGCAGACAGATGCTACTGAAACGCGAGTTGTAATGCTGGATGAATACGAAAGAGAAGTTCGAAACAAATTGGGATAATCTAAATGAGCGGTAATAGCACTTTCTCCAAGCACGATTTCTGTCGATCATTTGATCTGCCTCTGGCCAGGAAACATCCATCTGTGAAGCAGCCAGCACCGCATCAGCAAGATGCTCTGCGGGCGCTGGCGAAATGGTACAGGTCGGAGCAGGCGCCGAAGGGAGGGATTCTTGCACTCCCGACTGGCGCAGGAAAGACATTTACCGCCATTCGCTTCCTGACGAGTGGTCCGTTGTCGGATGGTTACAAGGTGCTCTGGCTTGCACATACGCATCATCTGCTCGAACAGGCGTTTTTCGGCTTCGGTCCACCCAGCGATCTGGAGGCTGTTGAGCATGGCTACGAGCTCGGTCATGTGAGGGAGCCGAGGACAAACGTGCAGGTCCGGGTGGTTTCGAATTCTGTCGGATTCTATCGAGTCCACCAGATCACGAAAGACGATGATATTGTCATCGGAACGCTCCAGACTGTGGCGCGAGCGTTTGAGGACAATAAGCAGAAAGGACTCCATGCCTTCCTCAAGTCTGCTCGTGGCAACCTGGTTGTCGTTTTCGATGAGGCGCATCACGCTCCGGCCCCGACATACCGTAAACTCATGCTAGCCATCCACCAAAAGTATCCGGCTTCGGTACATCTCGGTCTCACGGCGACACCAACCTATTCGGATGAACGCAGAATAGGCTGGCTGAAGAAGGTGTTCCCGCAGGGGATCGTGCATCAGGTACTGGCATCGGATCTGATGGCAGCAGGGGTACTTTCCCGGCCGGTGCTGGAACAGCCATCGACGCTGTACACTCCTGAATTTGACGAGCGCGAATATCAGATGTGGATGAATACATACCGGGATTTACCCGAGAACATCATTGATCAACTCGCACAGAGCCGCGAGCGCAATGCCATGATCGCGGATACCTATGTAAACAAACGTGAACTGTACGGAAAAACACTGATGTTTGCCGATCGCTGGTACCAGTGTGATCAGCTGCGTGAAATGCTGCGCAACAGGGGAGTGCGTGCAGATGTGGTGTATTCACAGGTCGATCGTGGTGGCGGGACAGCAGAGCAGAGAAATGCCAGGGATAAAAGCGAGAATGCGAAGGTACTTTCTGATTTTCGCAAGGATAAGCTTGACGTTCTCATCAATGTGCGGATGCTAACGGAAGGCACAGATGTTCCGAACGTACAGACGGTGTTCCTGACTCGTCAGACCACGAGCAAGATACTGCTTACACAAATGATAGGACGTGCGCTTCGAGGACCAAGATTCGGGGGTACGGATCGTGCGTTCATCGTGTCCTTTATCGATAACTGGAAGCAATCCATCACCTGGGCGGGCTATGATCAGATTGAAGAGGGACTCATTGAGGACGAGGAGCGATCGCAGAATCATCGTCCACCCATGCAACTCATCTCGATCGAGCTTGTACGGAAGCTTGCACGAATGCTGGATGAAGGACTAACAGTTTCCCCCGTCGCTTTCCAGAGCATGATGCCAGTTGGTTGGTATCGATGCGAATACCTGACAACCATGAATGGGGGTGATGACATGACTTCGGCGCGGCAGATGGTCATGGTGATGGAAGGGGACGAGCAGTCGTTTGTCTCCTGTATCGAGGATATGCTGAAGAAACGGAAGGATGCAGACGCTTCGGAGGAACTGAGCATCGAAACTGTTGTGAGCCGTCTTACTGCTTTTGAGAAGAAGCATTTCCAGGCTGATACGGACCGCCTTGGCGGTACCGTGCAGGATGATCTCTTCCATATTCTGCGACATATCGGGCAGCATGGACAGCCGCCGCAATTCTTCCGCTTCGAAGATAGAGAGCTGCACAATCTGGATGCGCTTGCGGAGGAGTTCAGCATGAACAGGCGCATGAATGTGTTCGAACTGGACGAATCACTTCAGGCCGAATACAACCGAAAGAGCCGTTTCTGGAACGTTTTTTACTACAACTATGACCTTTTTAAAACACAGTACGATGCATGCGTGAACCGGCTTTTGCAGCGGAATCGAAGCGGCGGGGAGTCGAGCGTGGTGTCCAAGGTAATCAAAACCACGGGGCGCGTGGCCAACCGAGAACCGTCGGACGAGGTCAAGGAACAGGTCAAACGCAGAGACAACAACACCTGTCTTTGCTGCGGAGAGGATAAGAAGCGCCTCCTGCAGATTGACCACATTGCCCCGGCATACTATGGTGGCGACAACAGCATCGAGAATCTCCAAACACTGTGTGCTCCATGCAATCAGCAGAAATCGATCAACGTCCTGAATTTTTCCAATCATAAAACGGACCTGTTGTCTGCACCGAAGGAGTTTCCCTTTTTCGCGACACCAGAGGATTGTCGCAGCGCAATCGAATGGGAGAAATATCTCCGTCGCTGTATCAACACCTTCTATCGCTGTGGTGCGGTCGAATCTGTGAAAATAGGTGGTCGAGGTGAACCCTATTACAACTGGGTGGTCACACTTTATGCCGGGAATCCCACAAAATGGCTCAAAAGGCCCGGTAAAGCGTTGCTTCGTACGATAAACGTCGCCAGGTACGAGCAGAATGTCCCACAGATTGACACGATTACGATCATGGCGCCAGAAGATAAACCGGTTGAATTAAGCTGAACCGCAAAACCTCCTTTCACCAATCACTTCACACACAGGGCAGTCCGCTATGACAATCGCCGATTCGAAACAGGATATACTGTCGTTCGTCAAATCCTACCAACGCGATACCACGTTCACTGAACGGATTCGATCACAGCTCAGCGAGTTCAAACAGCTCCATCCAAGGGATGCCTGGGGAAGGATGGCCCTCGGGGATTACGTGGTAGGCGGTGGTGATCGTTCGGGGTACTGTTATGATCTGGAGTTTGGCTTCAATGAACTGGGTGGCATACGCGGAGCGAGTGCCCGGAAGTTCGGCATCTACAGGATGAGCGGTGGTGAGATATGGTTTGACTCGTCGCTCGGGATGACTGCAGACAAGGCCTGGGAGACACTGCGTGCAGCCTATCTTCAAATGTTTGAGTTGGCCGATGCCGGCAACTGGAACGAAATCGATGAGATTCAGGCGTTATCCAATCTTCCGATGGTTTCGCTTAAGACGCTGCATATCTATTACCCGAACCACATTCTACCAGTGTATGCCCGGGATGCGATATACCATTTTCTCCTCAAGCTCGATCCACAGACACGATTGAAGCGTAATTATGATGTCGTGACGCTCAATCGCGAGCTTCTCCGTCAGATTCGTGAGATCGACCCGTTGAAGGACTGGGAAACCTGGGAGGTGGTGAAAATGCTTTACGAATGGTCTGATCCCCGCGAAGCCGAACGTATCATGAAAATCGCTCCGGGCGAGAAGGCAAAATACTGGAATGCTTGCCTTTCTGGTGGATACATCTGTGTCGGTTGGGATGAGATGGGTGACCTCGCAGAGTACGCCTCCAAAGAGGAGTTCAGAGAGCGCTTTGAGCATTATTTCCTTGAGACCTACAACAAGAAGAAGAATGCCGTTGTGCGCAAGGGCAATGAACTCTGGCGTTTGATGGAATTGCAGCCCGGTGATATTGTTGTCGCCAACCAGGGAATATCCAAAATTCTTGCGATTGGCGTTGTACAGGAGCCCGCGTATCAGTGGCGTCCTGAGCGCCAGGAATACAAACACACAGTAAACGTCAGCTGGGATGTTTCGAAACAGCAGGATATCGAACCGCAAAAGCGTTGGGGAGTCACCACTGTTCTTGAATTGTCGCCGGAAGAACTTATCCGTATTCAAACGGCCACTCCCACCACGACCCCGGCACCAACACCACTGCCTACCGGTCCGATGTATCTCCGTATGCTGCGGGAGCTTGAGCGTACGGGACAGATTGTACTGTACGGTCCCCCGGGAACAGGGAAAACCTATGTCGCCCGCCGTTTTGCCGCGTGGTGGCTGTCCAAGCGTGCAGGAAAAGATGTAGGCGTACAGGATCTCGACGGCGACCGGCTTACTGCGCTGGAGAAAAGGCTCAAGTCCTCCTCGGCCGGACGAGTGTGGTGGATGGTTGCCAGCCCCGCAAATGGCTCATGGGATGATTTCTTCAAACAGGGCTCCGTGCTGTTTACAGTCGGTCGACTCAAGCGGAATTTCCCCATGGTACAGATGGGTGACCTCGTTATCGGTTATGAATCCACACCCGTGAAGAAAATCGTTGCGATTTCACGTGTTACTTCGGGACTGTCTGCGGAGACTTCAGAGGAACAGGGCATCACACTCGAACCGATTGCGCAGCTTCATAATGGATTCACATACGAGGAGTTGCTTCAGGACGCTGTTTTGAAAGATTCTGAGCCTATGCGTTTCCGTAACCAGGGCACATTGTTCAGCCTCACATCCGACGAAGCGGAATATCTCCTCGCAACGCTGCTCGAGCGAAATCCCGAGATGCAAAATGTGATGACCGGCGAGGAAGACGTGGCGCAGCTGACCTGGTTGACATTTCATCCATCATACTCGTACGAAGATTTTATCGAAGGCTATCGTCCGGTTCCTTCTGCATCAGGCGGCATGCAGCTCCGGCTCGAAGATGGCGTGTTCAAGCGGATCTGCCGCGAAGCGCTCGCCAATCCATCAAAACCCTATCTCGTGTGCATCGATGAAGTGAACCGTTCAAACATCGCGAAGGTGCTCGGCGAGCTGGTGACTCTGCTCGAGAAGGACAAGCGCGGGATGGAAGTCGTGCTGCCCCAGAGCAAGGAGCGGTTTACCATACCTCCGAATGTCTACCTGGTCTGCACCATGAACACCGCGGATCGCAGCATCAAACTGCTGGATGCTGCTGTGCGCCGGCGTTTTTCTTTTCTCGAGGTGATGCCTGACCTGGATCTGCTCGAGGGTGTGGAGATTGACGGAATGGTGCTTCAGGATTTTCTGGCGGAACTCAATGTTCGTATCGCGAAGCGCGAGGGACGGGAAAAACTGATAGGTCATTCGTATTTCCTCAAAGACGGGACCGCCATCACATCGAAATCGGAATTCTGTGACCGGGTGCGTCACGACATTCTGCCGCTCCTCGAGGAATATTGCTATGATGACATCGAGGCGCTCGCTGAACTGCTCGGCAGTGGTATTATCGATGCGGATGCGAACACCATCGCCGAAAATGTCATTGAAGACGAGGAACAGTTCTTCAGCGCAATCCTGGAAGGCTTTTCCAACCATGATTGACGCTCCGGCACAAAAACTGCGTGCGACTCCTGTTCTGGAACTGCGGGAATGGGAAGCCGGGAAAGTTATCCACGGGCAGCACCTTTCGGCAGCGGACCGCGCAGCACTTGAGCAGCTTGCTGCGCAGAAACGAAACGCTCTATCGGTAATCGACGGGGTGGAGGGATTGCACATTCGCACCACGCAGTGGGTCGGTGTTGTACGAACACCGGAACTCTCCTTTCAGATTCGGCCCAAGTTCAGCGGAGGGCATCTCGATCTGGTAAGACTGATCGCCTACGTGTATGGGAGCGAAGGACTGTCGATCCTGAAAGAGGAAGAGTGGATGACTTCCGGTGAGGATAATCTGCTGGACCTGGTCATGACGATGTTCGTTTTCTCGACCCTGCATTTGGTGAGGCGGGGTATCATACGGGACTACCTTCTGGAAGAAGATGCTCTGCCCGTTCTACGTGGGAGTCTAGATATGCAGAAGCAGTACCGGAAGCGCTTCGGTGCTCTTGATCTACTCCATTGCCGATACGATGAGTATTCGCCTCTGATCGCCGATAATTTACTCGTTCTTGCAGGACTCGAACTCTGTGCGAAGCTTATTCCCCCCAGGGCGATTCAACCGCGCCATCGCCGTCTTCATGCCATATTTTCAGAACTCTGCGATATCCGGTGGGTGGATCCTTCAATCGCGGATGAGGAGTTTCAATATCACCGGCAGAACAGACATTACCGTTCTGCGCATGGCTATGCGCGCATGCTGCTTCGTGGCATCGGCGTTGAGGATGTCTTCACGAGGGCATCGCTGCGGAGCTACTCTTTCCTCCTCGACATGAACGCCATTTTCCAGGGATTTGTAGAGAGGTTTCTCCAGCAGATGTTCTTCGGGAGCACCGTCCGTGTCCGGACGCAGGAGAGCAGGGCCATGCACATCGTCTGGGATGAAGGGAAAGGACGCAAGCGAATTCGACCTGATATTGTATTGCGCGATACGGCGGTACCCAGTCGCTGGCTCGTTGCTGACTCAAAGTACAAGCGACTGGACACATACGACGTCTCTAACTCTGACCTCTATCAGCTTTTCCTGTACTCCTACGCCTACGATAAAGACATTCGGCGGGCATGCCTCTTTTACCCATCCGAGACCGAGCAGTTTGAATACCGCAGCTTGCGAATCCAGGACGCGCGGGGCAGGATGGGCGCACGAATCTGGATCATCGGTCTGCCCGTATCACATATTCTGCGGCATACCGCACATCTTGCTGGTGACACAGCGATCACTGATTGCCGCAACCGGCTACTGAAGATTTTAAATGATGACGCTCTCTCTGACACAGCAGTTCAGAAACACACATGAAGCGGTTTACAATTGTTCCTGGAAACTGGTATGCCATGGAGTTTATCATGGACAGCACCGATGAGGTCCAACGCTGGTATTCTCCGGTAAAGGTCCAACGGTTCTCACCGCGTCAATCCGGTGGTCGGGAGTTTGATCTTGCTTTCTTCCACGCAGCTTATCCAGCCGGAGTGCAGAATAAAGTGTATCCCTTGAGAACACTGTTTCGTACGCAATCCTTCATGATCGCGGAGCACCTTGATGAACCTGAAAGGCGGATGACGGTATTGTTGCACGCCCTTTCTGCGAGGTGGCTGAAGATCCATTTCAATATTACGGTGGACAATGATGCAGACTTGCAGGCGGCGATGGAGAATGAAACGCGGGGATACTGGTAGTGGAATGTTAGTAATCAGAATTCTCATGAGGAGTTAATATGGAAATGCAGCCAGTATTTTTCAGGGAGAAATCTGATCCTGGACGACTGCTGCCGCGGCAGGAGGTGAATTCAGGCGGCGATATCGACGAAGCCTGGGTGCAGGCGCTGCTCTTTGAGAAACCTCAGGTGCTTCCGGTGGCTGAATTCGATGAAAGCTTCTTCCCGGCAATACCCATTGGTCGTGAGGTGGAGACGCCAGCGGGATACATTGATCTTCTTCTGGTGAGTCCACACGGCAAGCTCATCATCGTCGAGACAAAACTCTGGAAGAATCCCGAGAAACACCGCACTGTCGTAGCTCAAATCATAGATTACGCGAAAGAGTTGTCCAGGTGGAGTTATGATGATTTTGAGACGAAAGTGAACAAGTCTCTGCGTTCGAATCCTGGTGAGACGAGTACTTTCGCTGCTCTGGTTGAAGCTCCGCTTCTCGAAGCAGGCGTGAAGTTTGAAAGCTTCCAGGAGCAGCTCATTTCGTCGCTCCTTGCAGGAGAGTTCCTGTTGCTGATTGTTGGTGATCGAATTTCGCCAAACCTTGCGTTGCTCAGCTCATCCATATCCGGGGTCCCGGGATTGAATTTTCGACTCGGACTCGTTGAACTCCACCTCCATCGGGTCGAGGAGGGGTCAGAATGGCCGCTCCTCGTGATTCCTGATGTCGTGGGTAAGACAGTCGAGAAGGTCCGTGGTGTCGTTCAGATTCAGTACAAAGGAGAGCGACCCAAAGTCGAGATCGCGGTCGAGGACGATGACAAGAGCAGTCCACGCGGAAAGACGAACCGGATGCTGTTTCTTAACCAGGTCCGGCTTGACCTGCGTCCGGTCTTTGAAAAGTGGCTGGATGCGTGGGAGGGGATCGGCTGGTCCATGAACTGGGGAGTGAAGGGATTCAGTCTCCGTATCAAAATTGGCGAGGATACACAGAGCGTCATGTATGCATTTCCAGACTGGGCGATCAGCATCATCAGGGAAGATGATATGGACCTGTACGGTATGGGCATTGAGCGATTCCAGTCCTACCGGGAAAAGATTTCCCACATCAGTGCAGCCAACAGGATACTGGAAAATCGAAAGAGGTACGTAAACCTGGAAGACGTAAGCGGTGAATCACTTGACACACTGTTTCAAGCAATGACCGATCTTTTCAATTCTTCCGCTCAATCAGAGGATTGACCATGCCAACCATCCAAGCATTCCAGAAAAAACTCGCGACCGGGTATCTCGACCAGCTTGACTACCATCCCACTTATTTGCATGGCAATCCGCTGCAACCGGTGGTGCCAGTACAGACCGCAACAGATGGTGTCATGATTATCGGCGCATATCCGACAGCCAAGTTCGCCACGATCGGCAGGGAGCGCGATGTGCCCGTCGCCGACATTGACGCACCATTTTCCACACAGAAATACTTCGATGGTGCACAAGTTCGTGATGTCCGAGCTGGAACGGAGCTTCAGGAACACTACTTGAATCGGCTCGGATTGGGGCTGAAGGATCTCTGGCTGACGAATCTTGTGAAGGTGTTTCTCTTCAAGCCAGGGCATGTCGCGAAATACAAAGCGCTCGGGAAGAAGGTCGAAGAGAGTCGCAGCAAATTCGCATCCTTCGCCGAAAAATCTCATCCCCTTTTGAAAATCGAACTGGAAGTTGCCCGGCCAAAAGCAGTCATCCTCCTCGGCGAAGAAGTCACGAAACTGCTGTGTGGCGTCGGCAGCACCGCCGCGAAGCAGATGTTCGACGGTCACCCTCGCGAGATTGACATCGAAGGGACCAAGCAGACGGTTTTCTGTCTGCCGCATCCAGGCATCGTTATGCGAGCGAGCTCCAAACAGAAAAGCGGCCGGAAGAATAAATGGGCTGCGGTACTCGCAGAGCTGTTGCCAGGAATGAAGATGCGGCTGAAGAAGCTGGGTTGAGACTGGCCACTGTCACAGTTCCATCGGTTTCTTTGAAGCCTGCTTCAAGGTTGGAGCCAATCACCAGCCCCCTCAATAAGCACCATGATACGGACGCTTGCTTGAGTTCATCAGGCCAAATGGTGAATGCCTAATCTTGCGGAGCCCGATCACGAATGAACGCGTGCATTTTTTTTTAGGGAGTAAAACGCAGATAATCAATGCGTTGAAAAAATTCGATGTTTAATTTTCTGCGTCGCTCTTGGATTTGTAGGGAATATTTAATAAGGTAAGCCGTCGATTAAGATGATTTTATCTTTAGAGGGTGGCGGACTCTACTCCCGGCCTCCTTTTGTGGGAAGAAATGCCCATGAAGCATTGGCTATTTCTATTGTATCTAAGTTTGATTCTCGCCTGCTCAAGTTCAAATGGACAGGATCTTACGCAGATTGATCAGACGAATCCCTTCCGACTTCGAGGCTCCGTCAATGCTTCGATGACAGGGAATTCGATGACGGGTATGCAACGCCGACATGAGCCCTTTTCATGGCTCTTGTCGGGATCGGCCGTTGTGAGCATCTATGACGTGGAAATTCCGGTGAGCGTCACTATCTCGGAAAGGGAGCGTGCATTTCAGCAGCCGTTTAATGAATTCGGTATCAGGCCTCGATGGAAATCCATCACGCTGCATGCCGGGTATTCATCTATTCCCTGGTCGCGGTACACAAATGCCGGTGTGCGGTTCCTCGGTGCAGGGATCGAGATTCAACCTGATTTCCTCTATATCTCGGCTCTTTATGGTCGACTGCAGCGAGCCGTTGATGAAGATCCCACAAATCGGTATGCTATTCCCGCATATCGTCGAATGGGTGGGGGAGCAAAGTGTGAGCTATCCGCGGGATGGTTGCGTGGCGGAATCAGTTTGTTCTATGCACAGGATGATACGACGTCACTGTCACACGCGCCTCCTGGCGTCCTGCCCATGGAGAATGCGACAGTCGGTTTGAATCTCGTCATCGGTGCCAACGAGAAGATGACTATGGATGTTGAGATAGCCGGAAGTCTCCTGACACGCGACCTTCGCTCTCCCTCAATCCATGCTGGTGGATTTTCCTCTGATGTCCAGTATGAGTATCTGAAGGAACTTGAACCATACTTCAATCTGCGTACGTCGAGTTCGCTCGCGTTTGCGGGTCGAGGTGGTCTGACGTTTACCCTTCCTCATATGGGCCTGAGGCTCGGGTATGAGGTTATCGAGCCAGATTATACATCCCTCGGTGCATATTTTTTCAATACCGATGTGAGAAACTTTACGGTCGCACCGAGCTTTCGGCTATTCTCCGGTAAGATGCGTGTGTCGGGTTCTCTCGGGGTACAAAGTGATAATGTTGGAGGGAACAAGACTGCAACGACCTCACGCATGATTACTTCCGCGAACGTCGGCTGGACATCGGACGTGGCCTGGGGGATCGATGCAAGGGTATCCAACTTCTCCACGAGCCAGGTGGCAGAGCGCGGTTTGATCAACGATTCCATTCGAGTGCGCAATGTGAATTCCATGATCTCAATCACACCTCGCGCCGTGCTTGAATCTGACATACTTCGACACATGTTCCTGCTGACTGCTTCGTTCATGCAGTATGATGATCTGAATGCTTTTACCAGCCAATTCACGGAATCAACTACCCTTATGACATCCTTTTCATATACACTGGCCACTAAAAAATCTCCGTTGAGCGGCAGCACGTTTCTGACGTATTCGAACACGCAAAATGCGATCGGTGATACTCGCATCCTCGGGATCAATATTTCTGCATCTTCACGCGTGTTCAACGACGCACTGCAATTGAGCCTGAGCGTTGGCTATTCGCACATGCACAACGGGACCTTCGGTATCGCACGCACATTAACCGAGACAGCGAGATTAAGCTACGCACTATCTCGTATCGATCGAATTGGCCTGGCGCTTTATGCCAGTCAGAATGACGGGGAAACGCAGCTGCATCCGAGTTTCAGAGAAATGACAGCGACACTCGATTACTCACATTCACTGGATTGGACTATGGGCGCAGGTGCCAGGGGTGTGCCCCCTCTTTAACAGTAACGCTGGTACGATAATCATAAATGTGAACTACCCATGAAACGCTTCGCCACGTCTTTCGCTCTGCTTGTTTTCTTGCCAGTCCTGATGTGCACAGAAACAGGCCTGGCACAGCAGTATCCCCTGGAGGTTACAACACAGGTTCTTACGCCGTGGAGCCCGCTCCTGGCAGACTGGGAGGCGCACCCTGAACGGATTCAAGTGACCGTGCGCAATACAGACTTGAATCAGCGGTACGAGTTTCGGCTCTCAGGCACACTTGAAAATGACGCCGGAGGACTTCAGATTCGCACCAGGCAGGATCAGTCTATGCGGATGTTCACCATCGAGGCCGGTGGAATCATGATGCTGAATGGATACGACTACACCATATTCAACCAGGATCAGGTTGAGGGACACGGGGCGCTTCGTGACGAGGTCGCACGGACGGGCCGACTGCCGGAAGGCAATTACACAATCTGTGCACAGGCGTTGGATTATGACACGAAAGCTCCTCTTTCTTCGCCTGCACCTGCCGGCTGCCAGACAATTCAAATCCAGTACGGGGAGGTCCCTCAGCTGATCACACCTCCATGCGGTGATCCCGTTCAACTGCCGCAGCCACAGATTGTGCAATTCCAGTGGTCTACACCAGTTGCAGGGATTCCACCAGAGGCAATGGCCAGCCTGCGCTATGAACTCATCATTGTTCCCGTGCTGAACGGGAAGACGCCTGAGACAGCCATCGAAAGTCCGGGAGAATTTCCCTTTTTCATTCAACGCGACCTGACTTCAACCGTGTATCAGTACACAGCTGCAGATCCCGCTCTCGAACCCGGTAGGTGGTACGCCTGGCGTGTTCGTGCCTATGATCTCAACAACCGACTTGCATTTCGAAATGAAGGGGAAAGCGAGGTCTGCTCATTTCTTTGTCAGACGCTTGATGCAGACTGTTTTACAATGGCCCCATTTTCACCGGCGGATGGGGCCAGTATCAGTGGAGGGCTCCCCCGCTTCACCTTGGAGCTTGATCATGGTATCCACCAGGAAGCAATTACTGGCGGTCGGCTTCGAATATGGAAAATCGCGCAGAGATTATCGAAAGCGAACTGGCAATCGATACAGGCGGAGGCCGTGTTGGATGTAGCATTCACAGGGAATGGCACGAGTCAAGTACTGATGAGGGAATGGCGTGACAGACACCTCTGTGAGCTTCGATTTGTCAATTACCCTGGATCAGAAGTAACGTTTGCGCCTGATTTCTGGGGACGATACTCTTGGGAATGCACCTTGGCCTACGATGCCACAACTGTTCGGAACGATGGTACCGGGTGCATCTCACCCAGCGTGACCAGCATGCGCGGCAGGTTCACGAATAAAACGAAAGAGGGAACGCTGATAGCGAGCTGCGAAAGTTCCTGTATCGCTGAAATACCGGATAATCGTATTGATGCCTCACCGCAATTTTCGACTGGTGATACAATCACGATAGGGAAATTTCAGCTCCTCCTAAGCGAGATGTCCCACATAAATGGAGGACTCCAGGGACGCGGTTTCGTAAGTGTCCCATTTCTCAACGAGATCAGGGTACCGGTCACCTTCACTGGACTGACGGTGAACAGCAGTGGACAGGTTATTCAGGGCAAGGCGGAGTCTGTTCCGCCGGAAACTTCTTCGACTGAATCTACAGCAGATTTCGCCCAGCGAATGCAGGAGCTGTGCGCGACACCAACACGATGGACGAGCCAGTTGTACGGCAAAGAAGTAGAATTCCCCATCGGCTTCGATAATGTCACTTATGGCAAAAGAAATATTATCGCTGTCACAGGAATGACCTTTGATGTCACTCGTGCTGAATTACGTATGTCGTATGTCGAGGATATTTCGACGTGGCTGCCGTATGCTGACGCGAAACTGGTATACGCAGGAACCTGCTGCATGCATACCGATGGCTTTGACAATGGAAATGTCTCCGCTCCACTTATTGAGACGAAGGAGTTCAGCTCCAATAGCACAATCGGATACACCTTGAATAAGGAAGAAAATTCTGTTGTCCTGAACTGCAATGGTCTTCAGGGGTACCATGTAGATATTCATGCACGTTTCCCCCGTTCATGGCTGCTTCCAGTTTCATCCACAGGCGAAATCGATGCAAAAGCGCAATCGAGGGTCACCGCTCGCATTCAGACGACAGTTGAGAATCTTTCTGATTGGATAGCGAAAGCAGAGTTTCCCTGCGACATTGTCGCCACCGATCTGCCGGGAATGAAATTTTCCGCGGATAAGATTGTTTTCGATGCTTCGTCGACAAATGATCCCGAGAACGCCATGTATCCATCCTGGATCTCCTCCTCAGGAGGCAAAGCGGGAAGAAGAGGATTTGTCTCGACATTCTGTAAAGCAACACATGAGCTGATTCGCAGGCCGAATGGAAAAGGCGTAATGATCCCGGTAAATGGTCTGTTCATCTCGAAAAACGGATTGTCTGCGGAAATCGATCAGGAGGCTGTAGTAGGGAAAGTCACTGGTGCACAGATTGGAGGCTGGCTGACGACGATCGAGGATGCGCATCTGAAGATTCGAAATAACTCCGTTGTCAAAAGCACGTTTAATGGATCCTTACGTGTACCAATATCAACAGAACCGATACCCTATAGTTGTTCACTACAATCGCTGTATAAGGCCTCACATAAAACCTCCTATCAAGGGAGGTTGACAAGCAGGGACATTCCGGCGTCACTTTGGCATGCTCGCATGACTGTACAGAAAAATGCGTCCATCAATTTTCGGAAACAGGCGTCTGGAAATTTCTCCGCGACATTATTGATTCATGGAACAATGGATTTACGAAGCGGAGAATCAAGTATTCCCTTGATCAGAATCCCTGGGCTTCGGTTTCAGGATTTCGAGATCATACAGAACGATACTGGACTGCGGTTCATTTCTGGAGACTGGTGGGTGGATGCGAAGGAGGACGCGAATCAGATCACGGTAGCGGGATTCCCGGTCGCGGTGGTGGGGAGTCCCCGAATACGGAAACGTGGAGCTCAAAAGCCCTCATCTTCCTCCAACCGAGACCAATCACCAACGAATGCATCAAGCGCAGACAGGACATACTCATTGACACTTCCACTGAGCTACACCTTTGCAAATGGGACCTCTGCGTGGTCGTGCGAGGGGGGATTTTCCGCACTTGGGGAGATCTCGGAGCAAAATGGCGTCCCTCAGCCAGAATTCAAGAGACATCAGGTTGAGGACATATCTATCGATGTGGATGTTTCGAGTTACATGCACCTGGACGGAGAGATTCACTTCTACCACGGGGATGATAACTACGGTCATGGCTTCCGCGGGACAGCAGTGGCTTCGTTAAAACGCGGACTCATCTCGCACGTGGATGGGATTTTCCAGGCAGGGAATGTGAAAGCGAAGGGCGTGGCAAACGACCGCCTGCGGTACTGGTTTTTCGACACCCGTACGCTTTTCAAAGATCCTTATCCCATTACACAGAGCATCGGATGGTACGGTCTCGGAGGTGGCGCATGGTATCATATGTCCAGGACCGGGAAGGATCCAAAATTTCCTGTGACATCGGGTGAGTTACATAAGACATCGATAGGAACGAGCATGTCGGGGTATACATATCTGCCGGATGCGGATGCTTCACTCGGATTGAAAATGATGGGCACATTCGCTCCCATGCCAGAGGCGGGTGCGAATCGTTTCAATTGTGATGTGGACGTTATTGCGCAGTTCAACCGTCACGGCGGGATGTCAACGCTTTCGCTGAACGGGCAAGGGTATCTGCTCGCACCGATCGATAAAAGAGAAAAATACGTCGCAAAACTCAAATTACGCATCGACTACGACCTGGATGATCAGATTATCGATGGACGTTTACAGCTCATCACCCCCCCTCCTGAACCTCGGCAATCCGGGGGAGGGATTTTCGGTAGGGCGGTTCAGAACCTGACAAGAACTCCACGTCTCGAGTCAAACAATCCCACAGCCAGACTGAAAATAGATATACCAGAAAAGAAATGGTTTTTCAAGCTTGGGTCACCGCCGAAGCGCGCGGAAGTCCGGTTGGACCCTTTTGGTAGAATCAAGGCGTATTTCCTCGTGGGAAATGATCTCGGAAGCGGACGGTCGGATGGACTGTACGCGGGATTGAAGCTTGAGTGGACGATCTCCAGGTGCATTCCATATTCATACCTTGAGATGTGTGCTGGCCTGGATTTTGCAGCTTTTTGCGATGCTGAACTTTTACACTATAAGGGAATGCAGTGTGGCGGATACAAGCCCGTTGGTTTCTATGGCTGGTACATGAATGGCTCGCTGAAATCGAGCGTAACGCCCTGGCTAAAAGTGGAGTGGGATGGATTTGACACTGGGATTCGCATTCCATGTCCCAAGATATGCTATGCGTATGGAATCCCTTATCCGTGTGGAGTGACGACGTGCGCTGTGGAAATTCCCGGTGGGTCGAAGCGGCTGAGTCTGGGGCGCCTGGAAAGGACTTTCAGCTTTGGCGGACCGAAGCCGCTCTGGGCAGCGACACATATTAACATTGACTGCACGGTGATTCCTCATATCAAGATAAAACAGGGATTGAATCTCACGCTTGGCAACAGGTGCAATCCGAAGTGAATTCATGGTATTCATCTCTAGATATCGAACTCATCCTGCTGAATTATAGGCTACTGCAATGAAGGATAAAGCACTTCTCGTTCGTCCATACTCGGCCACACCTTCCGATAGCCCTGAGTGGAACCAATGCTGGTGTTTTTCTGCTCACAGATTGCTGTTTTTCTTTGCTGTTATCATGACCATGCTATCTGTGGATACAGCATCGAGCTCCGGATTTCCTGAAAGCTCACAGGGAACCGTAGCAAATTCAAAAAGCTCGCCTAACAGAATTGTCCCTGATTCCCTGCCAATCCTGAGTATTTTTGCTGCCTGTTCATCCGACTCTGTAGTCATCCGATGGGCGCCCCTCACGTTGGAACTATGGAAACGCGCATCCGTGAGCGGCTACCTTCTCGAGAGGAAAGATATTTCTCCTGCTCGAGCAGCAGCTTCCTCCGATTGGCTGAAGCTCAGCGCAGTTCCCATCAAGCCGTGGAGCTACAGGCAGTGGGCGATACAACTTTCTAAACTCGGTTCATGGTCTACGATCGCGTTTCTCAGGCTCTATGACGATTCACTGAAACTGTACAATGAAGTGAAAGCGGCAGAGAAAGACGATGACGTTGACCGATCCCCCCTTGAGGATTACAAATTTCTTCTCCTCGCTGCGAATGTTGATCCTCTCACCGCGGAAGCCGTAGGTATGCGTTTCGTAGACCATCACGTTGTGAGGGGAAGGAAGTATCTCTATCGTGTTATGGCACTCACAGCAACTGGCGGGGAAAGTCTTGACACGGCCAGTATCGGGATTACGATTGATGACTGTTCGCCCGGACCAGCTCCAGTTGGCCTCGCGGCCGAGGGAGGAGAACAATCTGGCGTGTTCAGCTGGGTGCAACCTACCGATCACCCGTATCCATACTACGAGATCGCAAGATCTGACGACAGCGGTTCGACATATGCCCTGCTCGAGATGAGTCCTTTGCTTGTGCCTGAGACTGAAACAGGGCCGGGATCGAAACTGCAGTTCGAGGACATGAACCTCAGAAACGGGCAGACATACTTTTACCGGATTCGCGGTCTGACGCGGCTCGGTATGTATGGAGAGGCATCAGTCGTTGAATTGCGTCCACGTGATTGCACTCCACCTGTTCCTCCGACCATATTGCGGCTTGAGAAACAGGAGGATGGAGCGGTCCGTATTGTGTGGGATGCATCAGCTGACTCTGCTAGGGATGCACGGGCGTGGAGCATCGAGCGCAGTGGGCTCCGTGATACCGTATTTCAGCTCATCACCGAACAGGACCTGCCTCGCACTGATACGCTCTATATCGACTTGCATCCTGACATCGCGAAACCGTACTACAGGATCGCGGCCCGCGACTCATCCGGCAACACCAGCTATTCGGATCCCGCGTTACTCGTCGTTGCTGATTCCATTCCACCTTCGCCCCCCACCGATTTCAGAGGAAGCATAGATTCCACAGGTCTGCTGGAACTCCAGTGGACGCGTTCCCCGGAGCCTGACGTGGCGGGGTACCGAATTCTATGGTCGAATGCTCCAACGCATGAACAAGCCGCCCTTACACCGGAACTGGTAGCCGGGGAGTGCTACAAGGATACCCTGGACCTGAGTTTTATTACCCGCAGTAAATACTATGATATCGTTGCGCTTGATTACCATGGAAATATTTCGTCTCCCGCAGGGACAATTCAGATCCAATTGCCGGATCGTCTTTCCCCGGAAATGGCGATCTTCACGAATGTAGACGTGGCTGATAGCAGTGTGATATTGGAGTGGCTCCCAAGTGAAGCGGAGGATGTCGCAAGCCAGTATCTGTACAGAAGCAGCGATATGGTCCGGGAACCCGTCCTTTTGGCGAAGTTGCCAGCGGACACGGCAGTGTTTACGGATCGTCAGGTTGCGCAGGGAGTGCGCTATTCATATCAACTGATCGCTCTCGATTCCAGTGGGAATGTTTCAGATACAGCCTACACAATTGCATTTCCGTACACATCCGGGATATGCCGCGGTGTTACAGCGTTCTCAGCTGTGTATGACTCCGTCCATCACGCGGTGCGAGTGACATGGAAATACGAACCAAATCGGGATGAGAAATTCTGGTTTGTTCTGTACAGGGATGCCGACGGGAGCGGGCTTACGGAGTATCGCTCTGTTCCTGCCTCGAAGCGTGAATACATTGATGTTTCATTCGTGGATGCTCACGAATATACGTATACAGTCAAAGTTTCAGCTGAGGGCGGCACCGAATCTGCACTGAGCAGACAGGTCATTGTCCCGGTTCCGATCAAGGCAACGAACTCTTCTGGAGACCTCGAATGACAAAGCGAGATTTTGCGTGGGTGGCAACAGTCGCGTTGCTGTTAGCGGTTCTGCCCGTGCATCTTGATGCGCAGCCTGTATGGATGCAGCCGCGACATGACAACCAAATTTCCGTCGAGTGGTTCAAGCCGATCGCACCATCCGGTAGCGAGAATAATTTCATGTCAGGTACCTATTTTATAGACATGATCTTCGAGCTCGACCAGGGAATGAAAATTGTGAGTGAAGTTCCTTTTGTCTATACAAGTGGGACATGGAAGGTGACCCCGGAGTATACTGGGGAAACTACAGTACTTGAGCAATCACGTGAGTACACACAAACACTTGTGGGGAATATATACGCCGGCCTTGAAATCGGTTCAGAAGAGCGTGAATTCTATTTCGAAGTAGGAACACGTCTCCCCACGACCGGAAGTATGATTCCACCAGAACAGGACAATGCTGAACAGGATGGATACTGGGAGTATCTGAGCTACCTCAATGCGATAATGATCGGGCTCTGGTCGGATATTGAACGCTATGGGGCTTTTCGCCCCCTTGGCGTCAGCGGGGACGCGCGATATGTCACAGCGCAAGCGCTGGTGAACTATCGACCACCTTCGACAGAATGGGGGATAACTGCGCGTTTCCGTGGTGGTCCTCAGTTTTTCATTCCGACAGCACATGGCAATCTTGAAGTTGGATTGTCCGTAACTGCTCAAGCCAGCTATCAGCTGGGACGGTTATTTTTTCTGGTAGGCTACTCGGGCCTCGCAGCAATAACTGCGGAAAATTTTGGAATCAAGGATGGGTTGGCCCATCACCTTGTCTTTGGAATGAGCTTGGATCTCGGGGATGTCTATCCCGGGATACAGGTGCGTCTGCCGCTTGACAACAATGGCAGCGATTTCTTTCAAAACTGCATTGTGTTCCAGGTCGGCTTTCTGGCAGAATAATCAGCGCGTACCCAACGGCGAAGTTCGCCACCATCGGGAAGAAACGGGCTGTTCCTGTCGCCGATAAATATTTTCATTCTTGAAAATCGAACTTGAACTGGCCCGGCCGAAAGCCGTCATCCTTCTTGGCGAAGAAGTCACGAAACTGCTGCGTAACGTCGGCAGCACCGCCGCGAAGCAGATGTTCGACGGTCACCCTCGTCTCAGCTTTGCGCGGGCACCGCGTGGAGTTTGAGACCCAGGGCCGTCATAACCTTGAGAATCGTATCGAAACTGGGACTTCGCTTGCCGGACAGCGCCTTGTAGAGACTTTCACGCGAGAGCCCGCTTTCCTTCGCAACAAGCGACATGCCGCGTGCACGGGCGATGTCCCCAAGTGCCTTTGCAATGAATGCTGTATCTCCATTGGCTTCCTCAAAACAGGCTTCAAGGTAGGCAGCCATTTCTTCAGGGGTACGGAGGTGTTCAGCGACGTCGTACGGGGTCGTTGTGTGTTTTTTCACTTCGCAAAAGCGTCCGTTTTCTGAACTTCGATCATGAACGAATGTAGCCAGCAGGCTACAGTTTGTCAAGACCAATACCAACGGTTATAGAAGTGCTGTTGATCTCGCATTCGGATTTACCAAGAAATCATTGTGCGAACCACAGCATTGCCAGTCCTCCCCGCGCCGCGTAGCGGCGCCCATCTGATTTCCAGCCTGCCACGGCGTAGTTCTGTCCCGTGAAACGGGACGAGAACGAAGACGGGTGAAAATCTGTAGGATATGTGTGCATCCGTGTTCCCCTTCCCCGTATATTACCAATAAAGGAACAGGTTACGGCTTTAATGCTCCCAACCATTCTCAGCAGGCAGATTCGTCAGGGGATAGGAGACTTCCTCGAAACCACCTTCCCGGTGACCACGGCGCATTTCGCGCATGTGATCTCGGACTTCGTGCATCGCGACGAGGAAATCTTCCGCGGACCCTTCCTCTCCATTCGCCTCCCGTTTGAACAGGGGGATGCGCGCACGTATTTCCCCGACATCCCCATGGGTTTCCCGCCGTACCGACATCAGCAGAGAGCGTTCGAGAGGCTGGGGGGATTGCATCCGCGGTCAACACTGATAGCGACAGGGACGGGATCAGGGAAAACGGAGTCCTTCCTCTTCCCGGTGCTGGATTATTGCCTGCAGATGCGGCGACAGGGCGTGCCCGGCATCAAGGCCATACTGATCTATCCGATGAATGCGCTGGCGACGGATCAGTCCCGCCGTATCGCACGCATCATTCATGGAAATGACAAACTTCGCCAGCATTTGCGGGCGGGACTGTATGTGGGACAGCAGGGAGAGACACCGGTCGGAGTGATGACCCCCGATTCGGTCGTGACGGATCGTGAGGTGCTGCGCGGGGATCCGCCCGATATCCTCCTCACGAATTACAAGATGCTTGACTACCTGTTGCTGCGTCCCAGGGACGCACGGCTGTGGACACTCAATGGACCGGAGACGTTGCGCTTCCTGGTCGTCGATGAACTCCATACCTTCGATGGCGCGCAGGGGACGGATCTCGCCTGCCTGCTCCGCCGCATGAAGTCACGCCTCGGAACGCCAGAACGGCATCTCTGCTGCGTCGGTACTTCCGCCACGCTGGGTTCGGAACAGAACAGCGATGCGTTGCGGGACTATGCCGCCCGCGTGTTCGGTGAAGAGTTCGACACGGATGCGGTGATTACGGAATCCACTGTCCCTGCGCTGGACTTTCTCGGGCTGAAGCAGCTTCCTTCGGCACCCGAGTTACCGGAAAAGGCGGATTTGCTTCTGCAGGATAATGAGCCGCCGGTAGCGTATCTGCTGCGCCAGGCAGCGGTGTGGACATCAACACCGGGTTCGGAATGGCGCTCTGATGATGCGTCCTGGCGCACGCGTCTCGCTGAAGAACTCCGGAAGGTCCCGTTGTTCCAGTATCTGCTCTCCCGCCTTGACGGCAGGCCGCGTGATATGCATGCGTTGTACTCCACCTTTGCCGCGGATATGCAGAAACTGCATACTCACGGCGGAGAAAATATGCAGAAACTGCATAATCCTGTAGGTGAGGATATGCAGAAACTGCATGATGTACGTGTGCCGGAGTTTGAACATTTGGCTGCCGCAGTGGAAAGCCTTGCGGCCTGCGTCTCCGCCGCCCGCGATGGCGATGGCGGTCCATGGCTGCACGTCCGTCAGCAGCTGTGGTTCCGTGAACTGCGCCGCCTGGTCTGCACCGTGGGCGAACGTCCTGAACTCCGCCTCTCCGATGAACTGACAAAAGAACATCTCGACCAGGCGCTGCCGCTGCTGCACTGTCGTGAATGTGGCGCCACGGCATGGGGTGCGGTACTGCCGGATGTGGAGCGCAAAGTGCGAAAGGGCTTGCAGGAGTTCTATTCACGCTACTTCGCGCAGTCGCTCGACGTGGCCTTTCTTTTCCCCGAAAGCAATGCGCGGGCGTTGCGGCACGAGCAGTGGCACCTGTGTCCCGACTGCCTGGCGGTGGACAAACAGCCTGCGCAGGAGTGCCGCAACTGCGGCAGTGATACGGATCCCATTCCCGTCCTCATCTGGCGAAAGGCGCGCACGCTGCGCAATCGCACGATAGGCGTGCATGACTGTCCCTACTGCGAAGGTACTGACAGCATGACCATTGTCGGTTCCCGCGCTGCGAGCCTTATATCCGTTGTCAACGCGCAGCTTTTCGCCTCGCCGTTCAATGAGGACAAGAAACTGCTCGCGTTTTCGGATTCGGTGCAGGACGCTTCACATCGGGCTGGCTTCTTCACCGCTCGCACGTATCGTTTCAACATGCGCACCGCGCTGCAGCAATTCGTGCAATCCCTCGAGCGTCCTCTTACGCTCGAGGAATTTCCCCGCGCGTTCATCCGCTCGTGGCGGCAGAGTCATTCGATGGACGAATTCCTTGCAACCTTTATTCCACCCGATATGGAGTGGATGGAGGACTGGGAATACTATCGCAATGAAGGCAGGCTCCCCGAAGGAAGTGCGCTGTTGAACATGATCGAACAGCGCATTCAGTGGGAGATCTTTGCGGAATACGGTTTTTCGTCGCGCATTGGACGCACGCTGGAGAAAAGCGCTTCCTCAGTTGCCGGGCCTGATCTGGAGGCGCTCACAAGGACGCTGGACACCCTGCACACGCAGCTTCGAGAACAATACGGGGTGCTGCGCGAGGTGCAACGCGCAGACGTCGTGCGTTTCCTGCTCGGCATGCTGACGCAGATGAAGATTCGGGGTGCGCTGTATCAGCAGGATCTCGCGCACTATATCTCCCAGGGTGGGAACACCTGGCTGCTCAACGACGCACATCATCTGCCGAACTTCGGTCCTTCAAGCCGCGCCCCCGCTTTTCTCATCGATGGGAAAAATGACCGCTTTGATGTGCTCGTCGCGCGCACGGGACGCAAGAGCTGGTATGAGGACTGGGCGATCAAATGCTTTGCAGGAACGGACGAACTCTTCGAATCCTGGCTCCCCGACATGCTGCGCGATACGGTCGCATTGCTGGAGAAATACGAGCTTCTGCTTCCCTTCGATACAAAAGGCGGAAACGCCTGGGCGCTGCAACCCACCGCGTTTCGGGTCGGGACCGGAGTACTGCAGCTGCGCTGCGCGAGCTGCGGACACGCACAATCTGTTCCTGATGCGCAGCGGGATACGTGGATAGAGAGTCCCTGCATGCGCTATTCCTGCCGCGGACGCTATGCGGAAGATCATCGTGGCGGCGGGTACTACGCATCGCTATATGGCGAAGGCGACGTGCGCCGGCTGGTGTCGCGCGAACATACCGGACTGCTGGAAAGCGGGGAACGCAAGCTGGTGGAAGAGCGCTTCATGCAGGGCACGAAACCCTGGGATCCCAACCTCCTGAGCTGTACGCCAACGCTGGAAATGGGCGTGGATATCGGTGACCTTTCCACCGTTGTTCTCTGTTCGGTCCCTCCCTCGCAATCGAGTTACGTGCAGCGAATAGGACGCGCGGGCAGACGTGACGGCAATGCGCTCAATATCACCGTGGCTGCGGCCAAACCGCATGATCAGTATTTCTTCGCCGAACCCGATGCGATGATTTCAGGTGCGATTCAGCCCCCGGGATGTTTTCTGGGCGCACCCGCAGTACTCGAACGGCAGTTCACCGCGTACTGCTTTGACCGCTGGGTGCTTGACGGAGCCGATGAGCATGACATACCCTCGACGCTTGGACCCGTTCTCACTTCGCTCAACAAAAAAGACGAAGCACGCTTCCCGTGGTCGTTTTTCCACTTCGCTGAGGAAAAGCGTGACATGCTGTTTGCAGATTTCCGCGCCATGTTTGCGCGTGAACTCGACTCGTCCACCGAGCAGTACCTGCGGCGCTATGTATATGGTGACGGTGCGGAGTTAGGGGACATGCGCTATCGTATCGAGCACAGTCTGCACCTGCAGCAGAAGGAAGTGCGGGACATGGATAACAGGGTGAAGGGACTCGAGAAACAACTCAAGGAACTGGCCGACGATCCCGCCGCAGGGGAGCAGCGGGATGTACTCATGCATGAACTGCTGACGGAGAAGCAGGGTCTGCTGGCAATTCTCAAGGATATTCGATCCAAGCACATACTCGAGTTCCTTACAGACGAAGGTTTTCTTCCGAACTATGCTTTTCCGGAAGCCGGCATCATGCTGCGTTCGGTGATTTACCGGCACGCGATGAGCGGGAGCGTTGAGGGACAGAAAATGAGCACCTGGCATTACGAGTATGAGCGTCCCGCCGCCGCCGCGATCAAGGAACTGGCTCCGAGCAGCAGTTTCTATGCCGGGGGACGGCGTGTTGTGGTGGACCAGGTGAACCTGCGGCTTTCGGAGCCTGAGGATTGGCGTTTTTGTCCCGCCTGCACCTACGCAGAGCGCGAAGAGCAGGGAAACGCAACGGGTGGGTGTCCCCACTGCGGCACGCATGGCTGGAAAGACGCGAAGCAAAAACGCCGTCTGCTACGGCTGCGGCAGGTGCTCGCCACAACGTCAGATCGTGAAAGCCGTTCGTGGGATGAGCATGATGATCGTTCGCCCACGTTTTACGAACGCGATACGCTTGTGCAGCCCGACCCGGCATCCATCTCGAGCGCCTGGGCAATTGAAAACGAGGAAGTGCCCTTCGGCTTCGAGTACGTTGGCAGCGCACGATTCGTGGACATCAATTTTGGCGAGGAGAACCAGGAAGGGGAGCATGTGCGCATCGCGGGACGTGAGGTCGCGCGTCCGGGTTTCCTCGTTTGCCGCGAGTGCGGACGCGTGCAGAATGAGCGCAACCGTCGCAAGCATACGCGCAGCTGCAGGTACAGGGACAAAGACGATGCGTCGAAGTTCGCGGAAATGCTGTACCTGTACCGCGAGTTCTCCACCGAAGCGATACGCATGTTGCTGCCCGCCACTTCGCTGCTTGCTTCGAGCAAACTCGAACACTCTTTCGTCGCCGCGCTGCTACTCGGACTGCGCAGCAGATTCCAGGGCAACATCGATCATCTGCAGACCACGGTCATGCAGGAGCCCATGCCACAGACGGCGGTGATGAAGAAGTACCTCGTCCTTTATGACGTGGTCCCGGGCGGCACCGGCTACCTGAAGGAACTGCTGCAGAACACGGACGTCCTTCGTGATGTATTCACACGCGCACTCAATCATCTGCGCGAATGCAGCTGCCGGAAGGAGGGAAAGGACGGCTGTTACAGCTGCCTGTACGCCTATCGCCTGAGCTATCATATGGCAGACATTTCCCGCGAAGCGGCTGAGGATATTCTTGAGAGCATTCTCGGTGCCTGGGAATCGCTGCACGAGGTCAAGAGTATTGATGAGATCAGCGTATTTCCCCTGCTGGAGAGCGAGCTGGAACGCTACTTCGTCAACATGCTTTTTGCCGCTCGTCCCGCAGGCAAGCCCGTGAGCAGAACGCGCCGATTCATTCACGGCATGGATGGCTACCGCATGCGCATCGGCACACGGGAGTATGGGCTGGTGTTCCAGCAGTCCCTCGGGGCAGCTGAGCAGGTGGCCATTCCTTCTCGTGCGGATTTCGTCATTTATCCGCTCGACGAAAATGCACCGATCAAGCCGGTCGTCGTGTTTACCGATGGATTCGAGTATCACGCAATGAAGTCCAACGGTCCCGGACGCGTCGGTACCGACCTCAATCAGCGCATGGCCCTGCTGCGTTCGGGACGCTATCATGTATGGTCCATCACCTGGGACGATCTTGAGCGCTACGAAAAGCAGGAAGAGACGCCCGCGTGTCCCTTCCTCACAACGGAGGATGACATGTTGGGGCGTCTCCTCGGCCAGTCTTCCGTGCCCGAGGCGCAGACGAAGTTGAGGGGCAGCGAGAATAAAAATTCCCTCGTCATGCTTCTCGAATTCCTGGCCAGCGGGACCGAGGCCGATTACCGCGCGTACATGCTGCGATTCGCGTTGGCAGGTATCAAGGGCAGGGATTTCCGGAGTGCTCCCGGTGTGCAATTGCGCAGGAAGGAACTCTGGCTTGCGGAGAGCACCGACACCTTGACCGTTCCTGCCGTTTTGCCCTCAGGAGATGTACTCTTTTCCGAAATGGACATTCCACTTCTCGGACACCGTGCCGGTGTCATTTCGCGCAGCATACCCATGCAGGCGACGCAGTCCGGCGATTACGAGAAGCTGCAGCTGCTTCTGCGCTTCGGAGATGCTCCTGACTACAGTGATGATCCGCCTTACAGGCAAATGTGGAACAGTATGCTGCACGCGGTCAACCTGTGGCAATTCCTCCCGAACTTCGCCATGATTGCCGACAGTGGCATGAAGGATGCGAAGGAGGAGTGGCTGTCTGATGTCATACCTGAAGAGTCCATGCCGGACGCCGAGTGGGAAATCCCGCCTGAGGAAATTCTGACCGAAGAAGAAGCGCAGGCCGTACGCGGACTCGAAGCCTCCGGACTCGGCGTGGGCGTGTTGATGCATGAGTTGGCGTCCGACGGCAAAGTCGTCGCGCAGTCCATCGCCGCGTGGCCTGACGCACTCGTCGCTCTTGTTGCCGACGATGCGGCAGCGAAGCAGTACGCGTCTTCCGGGTGGAAATCCCTGACCGCGGCAATCTGGAAAGAACACCTGAAAGAAACGAAATGAAGAGAGGGATAACACATGCATGAAGTAAAACTGGCAGTGGGGAAGGATTTCTTCTCCTCCTACAGCAGGCTTCCGAAAGCGCAACAGAAGAAGACGGAAGATTTCATCAAAAAATTTCAGTCCAATCCCGATTCCACGGGAATCAACCTTGAGAAATTCGACAGTGTCGATGAGAATCTCCGCTCCGTTCGCATCGACAGGGATTACCGTGGCATCGTCTTCAAGGAACCGAAAGGCAATGTGTTCATCCTCCTCTGGGTCGATCATCATGACGATGCCTACGACTGGGGACGCAGCAAGCGCATGCATCTCAATCCCGCCATCGGCGCACTGCAGCTGTATGACGAAGTGATACTTGAAGGACGACTGGCGGAGAATGGTGACGGTGATGAAAGGGAGGAGGTCCTGTTTGCGCATGTGAAGGACAAAGACCTCCTTCGTCTCGGCATCCCCGAGCCCTTCCTTCCCCTGGTGCGCATTGTGAAGGACGAAGCGCATTTCGATGAACTCGAATCCATCTTCCCCGAGGAAGCGGCGGAGGCATTGCTTCTTCTCGCAGCGGGCTGCAGTGTGGAGGAAGCGTGGGCGGAACTCGAGACGGCGCGTCAGGCGAAGATTGATGCTGAGGACTATGCCTCGGCGCTCGCGCATCCCGATTCGCAGCGGCGTTTCCGGCTGCTTTCTGATGACGCGGAGCTGGATGAAATGCTGCAGGCGCCACTGGAACACTGGCGCGTATTCCTGCATCCCACGCAGCGAAAGGTCGTGGAAATGCAAGCGAACGGTCCCATCCGCGTCCTTGGCGGTGCCGGTACCGGAAAGACCGTCGCTGCGATGCACCGGGTGAAATGGCTGCTCGAACATGTGGTGGAGGATGGACAGCGCATTTTGTTCACCACCTTCACACGCAACCTTGCGACAGATATCCAGGAGAACCTGAGACAGCTGCTCAGTGACGAACAGATGAAGCGCGTCGACGTCGTCAACATCGACCGCTGGGCCGATGTGATGCTACGGCACAACGGGTATGAGTTTGGATTGCATTTTCATTCGGGGAATAAATCCATCTGGGAGCAGGTGCTTGGTGGTCGTCCCCTTGACTACCCCGCAGCCTTCCTGCGGGATGAGTGGGAGTGGGTGGTGCAGGAGCAGGGAATCATTACGCAGCAGGAATACTTGCGTGCGCAGCGCTCGGGACGCGGTACCTCGCTCACACTTCGGCAGCGCATGGAAATCTGGCCCCTCTTCGAGGAATACCGCCGCATGCTGGATGAGAAGGGACTGATGGAACCGATGGACGTTGCGCGTGAATGCCGCGGGCTGATCGAACGTGCCGGGAGCGAACTCCCGTATCGTGCGGTAGTGGTGGACGAAGCGCAGGATATGCGTGTTGAAACATATCGCCTGCTGCGCGCTATCGTTCCTCCCCAGCCGAATGATATGTTCATCGTCGGTGACGCGCATCAGCGCATTTACGGTCAGCCCGTGGTGCTGGGTCGCTGCGGTATTGAAATTCGTGGTCGTGCGCGCCGCCTGCGCGTCAACTATCGTACGACGGAGGAAACCCGCCGCTGGGCCGTGGCATTGCTTGAGGGCAGGCAGTTTGACGATCTCGACGGAGAAGCGGACAGTCTGGATGGTTACCGTTCTCTCGTCCACGGCAGCGCTCCTGTCGTGCAGCATTTCCCGAGCTTCGGGGAAGAGGTGGATTTCATCTGCGCCCGCATCGCCGAGCTGCGCGAGGAAGGGGTGGACGACAGAAACATCTGTCTCACCTCCCGTACCAATGAGCAGGTCAACCGCTACAGCGGTGCGCTTGAAGTCAAAGGCCTGCAAGTGAAGATCATCGACAACAGCATGCATGACGACCGCAGTGTGTCCGGCATTCGCCTCGCCACCATGCATCGTGTGAAAGGTCTCGAATTCGGGGCCGTCTTCGTCGCTGGTATGGATGCCGCGACAATGCCTCTGCACTATGCGATGGATTCTGCTGCAGACGCCGCTGCCCGCGCGCAGATCGAAACCATGGAGCGATCGCTGCTGCACGTCGCCGTCACCCGCGCCCGCCGTCGCGCTTTCGTCACCGGCTGGGGTGAGAGAAGTCCACTTCTTGTCAACCTGACCTGAATAGTCGCTCGTCCTCAATTCATCGAACATCCCTGCAGGGTATATTCACAATTTATACCCTGTGGGGTAAAATTGAAGTATCCAGCGCGCACAGGATGGTGTTGGGGGGGGACGCGCTGTTATCGCAGTGGATGCGTGCGCGTCATTTGACATTCCATTTTGTGCGCCATATATTCATGTTAGTCTTATTAACATGAAATAGAAACGACGATGACACGACGTTACGATATGTCCCGGCGGTCAAAGCAGGCCGCGGAGACGCGGGAGAGTATCCTTGTCGCCACGGAGGGACTGCTTGCGAGCAGGTTGATTTCCGAAATCACGCTTGAGGCGATTGCGGAGGGGGCAGGGACGACGGTGCAGACGGTGCTGCGGCATATGGAGTCGCGGGATGGCTGCTTCAATGCCGTCGCGCAGCGTGTGGCGGCGCGGGTGCAGAAGCAGCGGGGGAATTTCGCGTACGACAGCATCGAAGCGGCCGTTGACGATCTCATCGCGCACTATGAGGCAGAGGGTCGGCTGATCCTCAACCTCCTGGCACAGGAGCGGGATGGGGATGTGTTCGTTGCCCAGATGATGCGCAGGGGAAGGGAGTTTCACAGGAGATGGGCGCGCCGCTGTTTCGCGAGGCATTTGTTTCGCAGCGATACGGCGACGATTGATGCGCTTGTGGTCGCGACGGACATTTACGCCTGGAAGCTATTGCGACTGGATCTCGGTCGCAGCGTACGGGCTGTGCAGCGCGTGATGTCGGTCATGGTCAGGAATATTCTGGAGGCCGCATGAACACTGTTCTTATCTATACATCCCCGGCACGCGGACACCTGTACCCGATGATGGACATCGCGATCGAACTCGAAGCGCAGGGATATGAGGTCCACGTCCAGACCCTCGCAGCGGAGAAGGAGGTCGTATCGGCGGAGGGACTTTATCACATCCCCATTTCCCCGGACATCGAGTCCCTGCCTCTCGAAGATTACCGTGAAGGCAATCCCATGGCGCAGTTCAAGTCCGCCACCAGCACCTGGCTTCAGCGGGCGCCTCTTGAAATCCAGGATCTGCGCAACACCGTTACGCGCATCCAACCCGATCTGCTCATCATCGACGTCAACACCTGGGGCGCTGCGGCGTTCGCGGAAGCGCAGGGTGCGCCGTGGGTGATGTTTATGCCGTATATCCTGCCCATAGCTTCGGCGGATACGCCTGCCTTCGGACCGGGTTTTGCTCCCCCCGCGAACGCATTGCATCGACTGCGCGATCGCGTGGTGGACACCCTCGTCGGCCGCGCCGTGCGTCCCCAGCTTGAAGGTCTCAATGCTATCCGTGAGGAGATGGGAGTACTTCCTTTCACGAAACTCGATGACATGTACACGCAGCCAGATCTCCTGCTGTATCGTACCGCAGAACCCTTCGAGTACCCCCGGGAGCATTGGCCGAAGAATATTCTTCCCATCGGTCCCGGACTCTGGGCACCTCCTGCCCCGGCGCCGGACTGGCTCAACGCGCTTCCTTCACCCCGGATACTGGTCAGCGTTTCCACCGAGAAACAGGATGACGGTGCCATCATCGAGACCGCGCTGCAGGCACTGGCCGATGAGGAGGGAAGTCTCATTGTAACCACGGCCGCACTGGATCCTGCACAGTTTACCGCTCCCCATGAATACGTGCATATCACCCGCTTCCTGTCGCACGCTGCAATCATGAACAGTATCGATCTCGTGGTGACGCACGGTGGTATGGGCGGCACCCAGCGCGCGCTCGCTGCTGGCGTTCCCGTCTGCGTTATCCCCTGCGGACGCGATCAGTCCGAGACCGCGCGCCGCGCCGAGGTCAGCGAGTCTGGCAGCATGCTTCCGCTCCGAAAACTCAATGTGAAGAACCTGCGCGCTGCAGTCCGGCAGGCGTTGACGCGAAAGGCCGGTGCCGAGCGCATCGCACGCGCATTCGCCGAGGCGGGTGGCGCAAGGCGCGCAGTGAGGGAGATCATCACAATTTCCCGAGGCTTTGAGTAACGGGATTCGGTGATGAGGCCATTGCATATGCGGACAGGAAGCGGTGCAGCAGTCTCCACACAAAAAAACTTGCGTTCGAAGAAATCATAGCCTATATTCGGATAGTCATTATCCTAAATAAAGCTACTGGCAAGGAAGCACCGTTTGTCGGTTTGTTACCGAGTTCACTGGTGAAAGGATCAAGCCAGTCGAGAAGAAGCCGCGTTCGTTTACGCGGTGAGAGTACGATTGAACGCTGTAAAAATTTTGTGCGTACACGCTGCCGCTACGCGCAAGTCTCAAACACCACGTGGCAGCAGATAAAAAAGGAGTTTCTCATGCGTAAAATAAATGCCATTCGTCTTGCCATCGTCTCCGGCGTCGCCGTTCTCATGCTCGGTTTCATGATTGTGCCGAACATCACGCAGGCTGAAGGCGCGATCGTCATCACCGAAGCTGGTTGCAATCTCGGTGCTCCCGGTGCAACCTGGGTAAGCACACATTCGGTTGCCACTCCGAGTGGAAATACGAAGCTCACCTGCCATTTCACCATCGCCGAAGCTTATATCCCGTCGCAGGCAGTGATCGAAAAAGGATGGACCTGTAACACGTATCTCGGACTCACGAACGAGTCGATGCGTGTCATTGACACGGAAGGAAATGCCATGATCCGTTGTACGATCAAGGCCAACTCGAATTAAGACATGTTCGAAGGTTTGTTTTTTTTACCGGTGGAGTGTCGCTCCACCGGTTTTTTTTTGACGCGGATTGCCTCCTGCCTCAGGCCCTGACTCCCCATGCCACAGTCAATTCTTCTGCTTAGTCTCCGGTCTGTTCAAATTCCTCATCCACATGTTCCACGGGCAGCCGATTGATCATTTCACGGGTGCGGATGATGTGTTCGAGGAGAAAATGCACGGATCGCGGACGAATGTCATTGACGGCAGCACCGTTGATATAGAGCGCCGGAGTACCGTTGATGCCGAGCTTCAACGCCAGTTCCACATCACGTCGCACCTTCGCGGCGGTCTCCGGGGCATCGAGCTGCGTGACGAAGGTAAGTGAGTCGATGCCATGATTGGTCGCAAGGGTAATCAGATTCGGTTGTTGCCCGGCAATCGCCGCATTGAACAGGTCGTCGTGATACTCCCAGAACTTCCCCTGTTGACGCGCGACCTCCGCGGCGCGTGCATAGAGGCAGGCCTTCGGGTGGATGTCTTCCTCCAGGGCCGGATTGCAGCCCTTCCCCAGTGGCATGTTCTTGAACACAAGCATGGCACGTTGGTCGAAGAGAGGGGACATGCGCATCAGTTCTTTTGCCAATTTTCTACATGAAGGACACTCAAAATCACTGAAGAGCACCACCTTCAACGTAGAAGTCGGATCACCCAGGATAGCGTCTGTGGAGTCGATGGGGATGTCCACAGGTCGTTGAAGCTGCAGATCCCTGACGATCGCCTGTTCGTTGATCTGCAACGATCCGATCTCCAGTGATTGCTCGATGATGTACGCCCACTGATAGAGGCCAATGGCGACGACGAGGGCGATCGAAACACCCGCGACGGAAAGTCGTTGTGATACTGAGAGCTTTTCCGTGCCTGCAAAGAAATCACGGATGATACTCCATCCGCGTCCGAGGAGTCGAAGCACACCCTCACCGTTGGCCCTGAGCAACAGCCAGGCCAACACAAGATTCAGTCCATGTTCAATGGCACAGAAGGCACAGAAGGGACTCCAGCCTCCCAGCATGATGACCAGCAGTGCTATCCCGGCTGCCGCTCCCATGACACCGATGAACACCGCGATACCGGGAACGGGAACTGCATCCGCTGAACGTGTGAGCCGGTAAAATAGAAGTATGAGGGAGAGCGTGACATAATAGGTGATACCCCAGGCTGCGAGAGGGACACCCAGAAAAGCTGACCACGTCGTCATCAAGGCCGCGTCGCAGCCATTTCCGAAGAGCATGGAACAGAGATTTCCTCCGCCCATCCCGAGCTGCGGACTGATATGCATGTACAGCAGGTATGCCGAGATGATGAATCCGAGAGGTATGAGGAAGAATATCAGGCGCTGTTGCCATTTTGCCGGCGGCTGTGTTGCAGTGGTCTTTATAGTCATCATGTTCCTTTGATCGTGTTCGCCTGCTCAATATTCCATGTGTTCCGGCTCTCCGGGCAGACTCACGAAGCGCACACACCGTGTGTCATGCCGGATTGGTTTCCCATCAGTACATGGAATAAGACTGTGATTGTGATTCGCCAACATAGCAAGCCGAAATTTTCGGAACAAATACACGCCGCCTCGATGAAATGAGTCCAGCGGTCATCATGCTGCCATCCCCACTTGAATCTCAACGTTTTGATCTGTATTGTATATCTATTGTATACAGGACAAACACAGGTTTTATCACGACTGCATTATTAACGGGTGGATGCGCCGTGCCAGATAAAACCTGCAGGCACGGTGGTACATTTTTTATGGAGGTAGCTATGCGACGCATTCTTCTCACTGTTGTTTTTTCCCTGCTTGCGCTGTCGGTGACATACGCACAGCCCAACCTGAATTTCAAACGTGTGACGGTGAACTGGCCGACGATTGAGCTGTATTTCTCGGTGGGATGTAATGGCAATCCCGCGTACAACATGGCGAAGCAGGATTTCAAAATCTTTGAAAATGATATCGAGGTGAAGGATTTCACGCTGTGGTGTCCGGATCCTTCCGTGCGTTGCGGAATGAGTGTGGCGCTGGTGTTCGACGCGTCCGGTTCGATGTCCGGCGCCGGGAATGCCGGGGCGAAGGCCGCGGGACGTGCCTTCGTCGATGGGATGGACGGCATGATCGATGAGGCGACGGTTATCTGGTTCAACACGCAGGTGAACATCGCCCAGCAGATGACCACGCTCAAGCCGCTGTTGTACTCGGCGGTAGACGGAATCCCGGCCGGAGGGGGCACCGCGGTGTGGGACGGATGCTACGCCGGTATCATCGAGCTTATCAACAATGGAGTCAATCAGTGTCGTGCGGTGATTGTGATGACGGACGGTGGCGACAATTCCTCGACGCGCACACCGGCAGAAATCATCTCCCTCGCGAACCGGAATCGCATCCCCGTGTTTACCATTGGACTGGGTACTTCCATCAATGCGACGGAACTGGAAATGATTGCGCTGCTTACGGGGGGACGCTACTACCAGACGCCGAATGCCGGACAGCTTGCCGCAATCTACCTGGAAATCATGACCATCATCCAGCAGGGAATGCAGGAATGTGTCATCACGTACGAACGCGACTGCGCGGATGGCGGCTATCGTTCGGTCGAGTTGCAGCTGAAAGATTTCTGCGGTGGAACGGATGTGGAGACCAAGACCTATCGCGCACCGATGGATTCAACAACGTTCTCCGATCTGTACATGGAGTTGGGTGATACCTATGCGAAAGGAGGCGCGGATGTCGACGTTCCACTTGAGCTCATCACACCCATCGATGACAGGATGTTCTATCCCTTCCGCTTTACCGTGCTTTTCGACGAATCAAAACTGCAGTTCAAGGCGGCTGAGGCACCCGTCGGGTATCTGCTCCACGGCGTGCCCTTCACCGTCAGTCCCGCCGCAGGGGGCGTGTATATTCAAACAGCCGCCCGCATCCCCGTCAGCGGGAACGGATTGCTTTTGAATTTGACCTTCGGCACGGTGATGGTACAGGATACCACCTGCACACAGGTCAGTTTCTATCAGCCGAATTTCGAACAGGGCTGCTTCATTCCGAAGGTGGCGTCCGGCGAAGTGTGTATCGTGCCCGCGGTACCCGAAGTCGCGTGCACCATGGATGGGCCCAGCCAGCTGGCATGGGAGGAATTGATCACGGACTATGTGCCGAATCCTTTCACGGTAACCGGTCGCTTTTTCAATACGGGAGAGGCGGACGCATTGAATGCCCGTTTCAAGATCGCGTATGATACGACAGTACTCCGGCTGGTTTCTCCGTTGATGGATGAGCAGTCTGCCTCACCACCGAATATTGCACCCGGCAATTACGCGGAGGTGAGCTGGCAGGTTGCAGCCAGGCCCATTCCCACAGGGGATTCCACAATGATCTGCATCACTGGCATGATGGACAATCACAAGTCGATCGATTGCTGTGTGCAGGTCTATGTGCCTCCTGCAACGACCTCCTTCGAATGCAGTCTCGATATCCCCGAAATCGAAATTCGTCCCGACCAGAAGGGATATACCCCGATGCCGTTTACCGTGCGCGCCGGGATAAAGAATAACGGGGCTGCGCAAACCGGGTCGATGATCGCGAGCATTCTTCTCCCCGACGGCTTTACGCTCACCGGCTCCGCCAGCGAACGACAGCTCACAAGGCAGCTCAATCCCGGTTCCCTGGCTCCGGATGAGGAAGCGTTCATCGAATGGTATCTCGAGCACGACCCGGTCGCGCTCGGTAAGACCGCAAACATCCAGGTGGAGTTCACCGAAAACGGCGCCTTCGCCTGCATCGCAGGTGGTGATGTCACACTCCCCGCACTCGATATCCCGTTCACGGTCCAGCTCACCCATGACGACGATCTTCTGCTCTGCGAAGGTGAGACCGTCACCCTCAATGCGCCGGAAGGATACGCTTCCTATAAATGGTCCACCGGCTACGAGCAGCGTTCGCTTACCGTAAGTACGACGGGTGATTACTGGTGCACGGTGAAAACGCCCTCCGGACAGAGTGGACAGTCGGATACCGTGCATGTCGAAGTGTATCCCATTCCGCATCCGCAGCTGCAGCCCGGCGGTACGCAGACGCTGTGCGACGGCGATACGCTCATACTTGATGCGGGTGCGGGCTTCACGTACTATAACTGGAACAACGGGGCGACGGGACAGAAGGCCCTCATCATGCGATCCGGCGCCTATTTTGTAACCGTAGGAAATGCCGCCGGTTGCGAGGGCAGATCGGACACAGTGTTCGTGCAGATTCTGCCTGCACCGGACAAGCCCCGGATCAACCGTACGGGTGATGTTCTGATGACGGATCTGGGTCCGATGTACCAGTGGATGCTCAATGGACAGAATATCCCCGGTGCCACGAATCAGTATCATGTTGCGGTCGCGACGGGAACATACCGGGTGCGAATCACCAACGAGCATGGTTGCAGCAGCCTCTCCGACCCGCTCACGATTTCCGTGCTGGGTGTCGATGATACGCGTATGCCGGGGGATCCGGTCATGCATGTCTACCCCGATCCCGCGGACGACCGCGTGACGCTTTCGCTGGAAATGCCTGCAGGCATGACAGGCAGCGTGTTCCTCGTCGATATTCTCGGGAAAACCGAACTGCTTCGTGACGCTGTCGGCTCCGGCCAACGCATTAAGACCACACTCGATCTTTCCGGCCGCGCCAAGGGCATGTACCATATCATGCTCCGCACTCCTGACGGAGTATACACGAAAAAATTCCTGAAGAAATAACACATCACTCGAATCTTCATCCAGGCGCCCCGAATACGGGGCGCCTTTTATTAGTCTCCGTGTAAATCCGTTGTGATCTGTGATATCCGTGTTCCCGCCGATCGGCAGGAATCAAGAGCGCGAGGTTTGATTTTGATTTCCCCAATTCCTATCATAGTGCAGGCTTTCTCCTGATCACGACACGAGGTCATTGGTCCACCGCATTTCGCGGACAGAGAACTTCGGATTGGAGAAACGCGTGTATCGTCTGACATTCATTATCATGTTATTTATTGCGCTGCAGGGAGCCTGGGCGCAACCACAGCTTCGGATCGCCCGCATCATCGCCGGGGATTTTCCGAATGTGTACCTGTATTTCGACGCAGCGCGTACGGGCTTATCCCTGCATGTCACAAACCTGCCGGGTCAGGTGTTTATTTCATATGCAAACGTCGGTCTGCCGTTTCGGCGGATATGTCCGCGATGGGACCCCATTACTGTCCTATAAGTCGAGTCACATGCATTCACCACGTTTTTTTTGAGGATGGAGGAAATCATGAAACGCATTGCTCTCACGCTGTTCGTGTTTGCCATGGCCCTGCAGGGGGTGCAGGCACAGCCGAATTTGAATTTCAAACGGGTGGTGGTCAACTGGCCAACCATTGAGCTTTATTTTTCCGTTGGCTGCAACGGCAATCCTGCGTACAACATGGCGAAGCAGGATTTCAGGATTTTTGAGAATGGGAAGGAGGTCCCGGATTTCACGCTCTGGTGCCCGGATCCCCAGGTCCGCTGTGCAATTTCCGTAGCCCTGGTATTCGACGCCTCCGGCTCGATGTCGGGTGCAGCGAATACGAGTGCAAAGGCAGCGGGGCATTCGTTCATCGATCAGATGGATGGCGTTTCTGATGAGGCGACCATCATTTATTTCAATACCAGTGTTGTTGTCGCGCAGCAAATGACCACACTGAAGCCGCTGCTGTACTCGGCGGTCGACGGACTCCCGGCAGGCGGCGGTACTGCTGTATGGGATGGTACATACAGGGGTTTGACTGAACTCGTCAATAACGGCGTGAACCAGTGCCGGGCGGTCATCGTGATGGCGGATGGACAGGATAATGCTTCCTCCCATACGCCGGCGGAAATCATTTCCCTCGCCAACCGGGAAAGAATTCGTGTCTTTACTATCGGACTCGGTCCGAATGTCAGTGCATCGGAGCTTGAGATGATCGCGCTGCTGACAGGTGGACGATATTATCAGACGCCGACGCCGGCGCAGATGACAGCGATCTACAATGAGATCACGACGATTATTTACCAGGGCTTCCAGGAGTGCGTGATCACGTATGACCGCAGCTGTGCGGACGGGGGAATGCGCACGGTTGAGCTGCAACTGACAAATTTCTGTGGTGGGACTGATGTGAAAACCAAATCATATCGCGCCCCGCTCGATACGACGACGTTTTCGAATCTGCATATGCGGATCGATGATGTGATCGGGGGATCGAATGCGACAGTCAAGGTTCCCATCACGCTGCTGACGCCGATGAATAATCAGTTGTTTTATCCCTTCGAGCTGGAAATTGAATACGATATGCAGCTGCTGACCTACCAGGGAATCAGCTTCCCTGCGGGTTCGCCGCTGGAGGTAAATCCATTTATGCAGTCGCCCACCGGAACAGGAGTGCTGTTCAGCTGGACCGGACGCAAGACATACAGCGGACAGGGTATCATGGCGGAGCTGGAATTCACGACCGCAAGTGTGCAGGACAGCGCCGATGCGTTTGTTCGCGCCGTGCATGCAGGTTTTGATCAGGGATGCCTGCTTCCCCAGATCGAAGACGGCAATGTGAAAATTTACAATGGTCCCCCCATTACGGTGCATGGACCGACCACCATCTGTGAAGGTGACAGTGTGTGGCTCGAAGCACCTACGGGCTTCAGTTCCTACCTCTGGTCGACCGGTGATACCACGCGTGTCATCACCGTCTTCAAGGAAGGGAACTACTCCGTAACCGTGAAGGATGCCACGGGACATGCCCTGCCTTCTTCCGGCGTTACGATTACGGTATACCCGCTGCCTACGCCAATGTTGAACGTCAGCGACACACTGCGTCTCTGCACCGGTGGCAGCTTTACACTCGGATTGCAGGATACGACGAGGTTTACTGACTATTCATGGTCCAACGGCGGCAGTCTGAGCAGTACGGTCGTTACCACTCCCGGGAATTACTATGTCACGGTGACTGGACTCACTGGTTGCCAGGGCACGTCCGACACCCTGGTCGTATTGTCAGAAGACCTCGATGTACGCCTGAACCAGCCCGGAACGTTTGAATTCTGTGAAGGTGATACGCTTGTGCTCGATGCCGGCGAATACGCGACATACAACTGGTCGAACGGAGAGAGTTCGCGGAGCATCGTGGTTCACGAGTCTGGAAGCTACTTCGTTTCCGTCGTCAACGCTGCGGGATGTACGGGCGTGTCCGACACGGCGCATGTCACCGTGAATCCTGCTCCGGAACCACAGATCACACCAGCCGGCTCCACCGTCGTTTGCAGGGGCGATTCCATCACCCTCGACGCAGGTGCGGGTTACAGCAGCTACAAATGGAATACCGGTGAGGAGACGCAGACCATCACCGTCAGCAATCTCGGGACCTTCACCGTGCGCGTGACCAATGCCAGCGGCTGTGAAGGAGTTTCGCGCCCGGTCCAGGTTTCAGTGGTCGATCATCCGAAGCCTTCGATCATCGTGATGGGACAAGCCCAGATCTGTGAGGGTGATTCCGTGACGCTCGATGCAGGAACAGGCTACGAAACGTATCTGTGGTCCACCGGCGCAACGACGCGACGCATCACCGTACATCAGGCGGGCAGCTACTTCGTGGATGTCGCCCTGGCGGCGGGATGTGAGGGACGCTCGGATACCGTGGATGTCATCGTGCATCCGCGTCCGAATAAGCCCGTTATTTCGAGAAGCGATGACGAGTTGACCAGCAGCGAAAGTGCGACCGGCTATCAGTGGTTCCTCGACGGCAACGCGATCGCGGGAGCAACGTCGCAGTCCTACACTGCAGTCAATACAGGCAGCTACCGCGTCGTAGCCACCAATGCCTTCGGTTGTTCGACGCAGTCCGATCCCTATGACGTCAACGTTCTTGACGTCAGGCGTCCCAGTCGTCAGGCAGCATTCCACGCATATCCCGATCCGAACGACGGCATCCTTCAGCTTGTTGCCAGCGCGGATAATCCTGTCCAGTGGGATATCACCGTCACCAACGTCCTCGGGCAGCGGTATTACACGAGCCATGAGGCGCGTCCCCTGCAGAGTCTGCGCCAGACGATTGATATTCAATCCGCCCCGCCGGGACTCTACATCCTCCGCGTCCAGGCCGGAGCGGAGAGCTGGACAAAGCGGATTATCCGCCGGTAAAGACCTTTGACGCTGTCTCCCAATCACGACAGTCATGCGGACAGCATTCACATTTCTCATCTACCTGCTCGCCACGGTGCAATGCACCGTGGCGCAGCCGGTACTTGACTTCCGGCGTGCGGTGCCGCACTTCCCGTACGTGGAGCTGTATTTCACGGTTTCCTGCGGGATTGTATATGCTGCGTCTATGGACGGTGGGAGGGACGCTGACGAGGATGCTTCTCATTCGCTGAGTTTCCCACTGGCTATTCCTCGGTCTTGAACTCGGACGTGTCGTGGAAGATGATGCTTTTATAGTTCTCTCTGACGACGTCAAACGACCAGCTGCCCTCGGGGAGGTATACCGGATGCTCATCTTTATCCCATGCAATATTCCGCTGCTGCAATTGCATGAAGCGGTCGAGTTCCTCTTTGTTTTCGCCGGTGAACCAGAAGGCCTTGTAGATGTTGAGGGGACGAAAGTCCGCCGTCGCGCCGTACTCCTCCCGCAAACGGAACTGTATCACTTCGTACTGCAGTTCGCCCACGGTACCGACGATCTTTTCATTGCCCTGCTGGCGCACGAACAGCTGCGCCACGCCCTCATCCGTCAGCTGCTGAATCCCCTTCTCGAGCTGCTTGCTCTTGAACGGATCACGGTTGACCACGAGTTTGAAACGTTCCGGTGAGAAGCTCGGGATGCCCTTGAAGGCGAGATCCTCTCCCTCAGTCAGCGTATCCCCGATCTTGAAGTTTCCGGTGTCATGCAGTCCGACAACATCGCCCGGATACGCTTCATCCACCACCGAGCGTTCGTTTGCCATAAATGCGGTGGGGGAGGTGAAGCGCAATTCCTTGCCGAGCCGGGTGTGCCGGTAAAACTTCCCGCGTTCGAATACGCCGGAGCAGACGCGGCAGAAAGCGATGCGCGCGCGATGGTTCGGGTCAAGGTTCGCATGAATCTTGAATACGAAGCCCGTGAACGTGTTTTCCTCCGCTTTTACAACACGGCTCGAGGTTTCCCTGGGCTGCGGAGAGGGAGCGATGCGCACGAAGGTCTGCAGCAAATCCTTCACGCCAAAATTGTTCAGCGCAGAGCCGAAGAACACCGGGGCGAGGTAGGCGTCGCGGTAGTGTTCAATATCGAACGGCTCATACATGGCCTCGATCAGTTCCAACTCTTCACGGAGCTTTTCCGCTGCCCTGTCGCCGACATGTTCGTCGAGCAGCGGCGAGGCCAGGTCCTCGATGAGCACGCTGTCGTCGGCAATTTCCGTTTTGCTGGGGGAGAACAGCTCGAGGCGGTTGTGGAAGATGTTGTACACGCCTTTGAAGTCGCGTCCCATACCGATAGGCCAGGTGAGGGGACGCGTGTGAATTCCGAGTTCGTTTTCCAGTTCATCGAGCAGCGCGAACGGCTCACGTCCCTCGCGGTCGAGCTTGTTGATGAACACCATGACGGGAGTGCTGCGCATGCGGCAGACTTCCATCAGCTTGCGTGTCTGTTCCTCGACGCCCTTGGCGGCATCCACGACCAGAATGACACTGTCCACCGCAGTGAGCGTGCGGTAGGTATCCTCCGCAAAGTCCTTATGTCCGGGCGTGTCCAGAATCGTGATGCGATACCCGTCGTACTCGAATCCCATCACGGAAGTCGCCACGGAGATCCCGCGCTGCTTCTCGATTTCCATGAAGTCGGATGTCGCCGTCTTGCGGATCTTATTGCTCTTCACCGCTCCCGCGGTATGGATGGCACCACCAAAAAGCAGCAGCTTTTCCGTCAATGTGGTTTTCCCTGCATCGGGATGGCTGATGATGCCGAAGGTTCTGCGTCGTGTAAGTTCTTTTTCAAGCATGCGGTTGCGATAATTTCAGTACAAGAAAGCAAGTTACATCCCTGCCGGACCTAATACAAGACAGCGAAATTGGCGCCGGGGGAAATATGCAGTTTCTGCATATTTTCTGGGGGGAAGGCCTTCTTGCAACATCGTCCGTGCTGATTTTCTGCGGACAAATCAGTATGTTATTGCATGCCTGCTTCCGTGAGTTTCATGCATGCAAAGGAGTTTGCCTGATGTCCATCGACCTCCACCTGCCAGTGAATCCGTGGGGCCGCCTGGCCCGGATGCTGCTTCTGACACTGTTTCTGGCCGTTGTTCTCCCTTCCTGCAGTGATGACGCAAACGAACCGGCCAAAGCGGCCTTCCCAACAATCATAGCGCCTGAAGACGGGACGCTGATTCCCGAGGGGGAAAACCTCGTGATCGAGCTGGCGGGACTCGATTCCACCCGTGAGAAAGACGTGTTTTACCGCGTGCAGGGTGCACTTTTTTATCATCCCGTCACCGACCGTGACAATATGCAGATTGTGCATAAACTGACATCCGCCACAGCCGGCAGGTACCGGCTCGACTTCGGGGTCCGCCGCCACGACGACACGCAGGAACTCTTCGACACGCGCTACTTCACCTACATTTCCGAATGAAGGCACCGGGGGGAATAGTGCTGCGGTTTCAAATGATCTGCGTGCTCGGCCTGCTGCTCGTTTCCTGCGACGAGTCACAGTCTCCAGTGCCGGATGCGCGCGAACGTGGCACTCCACATATCGCATTTCCGCGACCAACAGAAGTTATCTGCGATGAGAGTCCACCTGAATTCGTAATAACGGAACTCGACGCCTCGAGGGATGCAGCCATTGTGTACCTGGTCGGCTACAAGTTGTTTCGTGTACCACTGCAGGATGATGCAGACACCCTCCGCTTTCATCCGGTCTGGTACACGGCACCAGGAAGATCTTACGAGGCGGTGGTCGGTGTAGAGTATGTCGACGGTGCGGTACGATTTCTGGATACAGTGAGGGTACAATGGATCCCTGATGTCCCACTCCACATCGGCACAGGGACGAAAGAGTACGACTACAGCGCCGTGGACTTGGACTTTGATATTATTGATCGGTCGTCGACACGGGAGGGGACGGTACGCTACGATGTTGCGAAGGTTACGTCGCCGCTTGGAGGGAAGACGGACTGGTTCAGATTGACCAGGGACTATGAACCGCATGACTGGGATGATACACTTCGGTTCTGGCTGGATGAAGACGACAATGTGTCCATTTACGATCTGCAGACTTTTATTCGCAATGACCTCTTTCCTGATACCGCAAACGCAGACATCTCAGCGGAATGGATAGATCGAGAGGAGGCAGAGTGGTTGGAGATCGCACGCGTACGCTCCGCGGAATACTGCCGCTTCCCCTCCAGGATTTCCTACCAGGTGCTGGACCCTGCGCAGAACGTGCTTCGTCTTGCGTTGCGTGATGGTCCGGCCATGGAGCTGCCCGTTATCGTCTACGGTATGTTCAGAGACACACGTCTTGCCTCCGACAGTCTGTACCAGCATTCGTTTGAACTTCGCGTCTACTTTGCGCTTCCGAATGAATGGCTTCACTTTGCCAACTACTACCTGACGTTCAAGGAGAGTGGTCTTCCATTGCCACTGTCGCGCCGACCCGGAGGATATATTGACGAACTGTCACTGAGAGCGTACGACAAAGTTGATTAGCAGTTATTTCAATTCATGAATAACAGGATTCCCCATGGCACGTTACTACACACTTTACCTCCCTTCCGACATCTGTGAATGGCATTACGGCAACGATGACTCCGGGAAGCCGTTTGTCAAGGCACCAGGCTGCATGCTGACGCGCAGCAGCATTGAGCAGGGGGATACCGTCTACGGCATCAACGTGGTGGCGGGGACACTATTTCTCGTAGGACGCATGCGCGTGGCACGCATCCTCTCTTCTTACGATGAAGTGCGCACCGAACTCGGTGCCGAGGCATGGGAAATGCCGGAGTACCTCCTGGCCGAGGAGGGCAGCGCGACGGCAATGTACTTCTCGCGGCAGCTGCCATGGGAAATTTCCTCCGAGCTGCGTCTGCTGCGCGGCGATGGAAGCGAATTTTCACTGCCCAGGAACAGCGAGGACATGCTCGACAGTCGGATGCTGCGGGAAGTTCGTGAACTGACACCTGCTTCCGCGGAACTTCTCGACAGCTTTCTCGAAGAGGATTTTGCGGAGCTGGTGGAAGAAGGAGATTTCGAGGACCTCGAAGAGGCGGATTCCCCCATGTATGAAATGGACGAGGATGATGATGATGACGATGACAGCGATCTGACGGTAGAAGAGCTGACCGCGATCGCGATGGATTTCGACAATCCTGAACAGCTTTCCGAGGTCATGGACGCAGCGAATGCCATCGTGATCGAGTATTTCCAGTCCGAGGGCTACCGCGTCGTTTCACCCGACGACAGTGACAGCTATTACGACTTCCGATGTACGAAGGACGATGAGGAATACCATGTACTCGTCTTCGGCACACCGCAGGAGGAAGTACGTTTCCTCATGGCCGACGCCGATCTCGAAGCCGCGACGGAAGACGACAATGCCGTGATCTGCATTGTCACGCAACCGGGCAGTGACGATGCCGAGCTTTCAGTGTTTGACCCTGATACCTTGTTGGACGATTTCCGCTACCGTCCCCTTCAATGGGGATTCTGGTACACGGAAATCGGAGAGGGAGAGGAAGAGGAGGAAAATGCAGGATTCTGAATTCCGCTAACGCAGCGGAACGAAGCTTCAATGTGGACTTGTCCCGGCGTCTTGTCCCGGCGTAGCCAAGTACAGCGTGTGGAGAATCCATCTTCGGCATTCCAGGCAGAGCCGGGAGTTCCGCGCAGCGGAACGAAGCTCCAATGTGGACTTGTCCCGGCGTAGTTCCGCGCAGCGGAACGAAGCCGGAAACTGACGACAACGGAAGGGCGTGAGTGGAAGTCTGGAAGCCCTCGAACCATCACTCCAAGCTCGCGCCTGCTTCCGTCTCGTCAGTGATTCATACCGGGTGATGAGGCGTTAATCAGCCGGCGAATCAATATGAATCATCACCTGCATGTTCGGTGCAGGGACAGCCGAACTCAGATCTCATTTACGCAGCACCGGGGCGTGCTGCATATATCATGTCTATCAAGAAAGTGTATTGCTGTCCGGCCAGGCGTAGCCGGAACAGCTGATACAAAGTAATGACCGCCTATGCTGTGAGAGGGAGGCGGTATGTTATTCACTTCAGGCGAACGGTTGATGCGTTGCGCCTACACAATAAGGAATCTGATTCCATATGTCAAGAGGAATCCATTCCCTAAATGGCGTTTTTTTGTGCCGCGAAAAGGGAATTATATCCATAGTGATGAAATAAATACCGAAATTTGTCGAATTCGGGTATGATGATGTAACAAAATCCCGGCTTCTGTGTTACTCATGCATACCCGAGCAGCCCGTTCGCCCCCTGGGGGTGATGGATATAAATAAGGATGGAATTCGGGCCTCCTGCGAGGCATTGTGAGTGCAAGCACAATGCCTCTTTTTTTTTTTTGTCCGATCTACGCCTGCGCATGCACTGAGAACGTGATGACTTTCGGCTGCACAAGGCGTTCGAACTCCCTGTAGGGCATTTTCAGGAGTTCGTGATGGTTACAGGCATTGAAGGCGATATCTTCGTCCTCAGCCAGGCTGCGGGCGACATAGACTTCCATGCCATACAGGTTGCCGAACGGAGGCATGGCCCCGAGTTCGCAATCCGGGAACGTTCCGCTGAACTCGCTTTCCTCTGCAAGACGCACAGTGGATGCACCGATGGTTCCCTGCAGCATGTCGAAATCGACGGTGTAGGGTGCAGGAACCACAGCCAGGGCCAGTCGTTCGTCAACCACGACGACCACGGTTTTCGCGATGTTCTTTCCCGGGATATGTGCCAGGGCGGCAACTTCCTGGGCAGTGAATGCGGGGGAATGCACTATGGTGACATAGCGTACGTCCTCGGCGTCCAGATATTCTTTCAATCTTCTTGCCGGCATGGTGACCTCCTGCGGATGTGATGAGGTAGGGTTATACCATAGCCGCTTTCTCCGGGCACACGTACACAGCGTTGCCTGCCGATGTCCCTCATGGCAGCGTTGCGATGGATTACGTAGAAGCGGATGTTGTATACCCATGATAGAAAACAGGACATCGAAAGGCAAGGTGGAAGCGGGAGTATGCGTATATTGAATGTTCCGGCCCACGGGCCGAACCACTCTTCAAAGAATTGTGATGTGTCATGCCCCGCTATTTCACCGTGTTCTGGTCAGATACTTATTGTGAGGAACGGTACCGCTCTGGACGGAGCGGTGATGCCCTTTCCTATGTCGCCGGCGAAGGTTTCACCGCTGCCGGCGTACAGAGTGACGATGTGCTGTATGTCGTCACTGCATATGACGGACAGTTTCTGCTCGTGAGCAGACTGGTTGTGGAGAAGGTGCTGGATTCCTATGAAGCGGCGAGCACGCTGCTCGACGAGGAAATCGAAATCGCCACCGAGTATGTGCTCCCCGAAATGGGGACGTCGACACCGCAGTACTATACCCGCCAGCTGCGCTGGGAGGAAGTGGGCGATTTGCGGTTCATCAGTGGTGATGGCACACCCAAGCCGCTGAAATTTGCCGGAGACGAGGAGATCGATGAAGACGCTTTGAGTGGTGTGCGTGAGGTGACGGAAGCGTCGGCGATGCTTTTCGACGAGGCCATCGCACAGCCGTTCCATGAACATCCCGCCGATCATGAGCATGGCGTTGACGAAGAGGATGAGGATGACGAGATCGACGATGAAGATCTCGCGGCGATTGCGCTTTCGTTTGCCGACGAGGATGTCAATGTACGTGCTCGCGAAGCGGCGAGGGATTTTGTGATTGCAGCGTTTGAAGAACGGGGGTGGACGGTCATGCCTGTGCATGATATCGGGGAAGGCTTCGACCTGCACTGTATCCTGGGAGATGACCATCTGAACGTCGTCGTAAAAGGCACACCACATGACACACTGGAGTTTACCCTGACGGAGCTTGAGTACGCGCGTGCCGAGCGCGATGATCATTTCGCGCTCTGCCTGGTGACCGGAGCGCTGTCAGGGAGTCCCGCCCTCTCAACCTTCAACGGCGATGACCTGTACAACGATTTTGATGCGCGTCCCCTGCACTGGGCCTTCCGCTTCCGGGAAGGGGACTGATCAATGCCATATCCCATTGTGACCTTGAAAAAGGGACGCGAAGCGTCGCTGCTCCGTCGTCATCCCTGGGGATTTTCCGGAGCCGTGGCGAAGGTGGATGGCACACCCCCGGCGGGTGCTTCCGTACTGGTACGGTCAGCGGACGGCGCCGATCTTGGCATCGCCGCATGGTCGCCTGCTTCGCAGATCCGTCTCCGGATGTGGAGTTTCGATCCCCGCGTTCATATCGACGACGCGTTTTTCGCCACACGCATCGATAAGGCGCTGGCGCTTCGCGAACAGCTGTTTGCGGAGGGACAGACCGATGCGCTTCGGCTTGTCAGTTCCGAAGCCGATGGACTCCCGGGCTTCGTGGCGGATCAGTACGGCGACCTCATCGTTGTCCAGTTCCTCGCGGCTGGAGCGGATGCCCATCGCGAGACCCTGATTCGATTGCTGCAGGAGCGCTTTCCCGACGCGGCGTTTTACGAACGCTCCGATTCGGATGCACGGAAGAAGGAGGGACTCGATTCCCGTACGGGTTGGATCGGGGAACAGAAGCGGAAGCTGCCCGTCGCTGTCGTGGAGGAGGGCTTGCAGTTTTCTGTCGATGTGGAGGGAGGACACAAGACCGGCTTTTATCTCGATCAGCGTGACAACAGGGTGCTGCTTGGACAGATGTGCGACGGAGCGCGTGTACTCAATTGTTTTTCATACACGGGTGGTTTTGCACTGCATGCCCTCGCGGGTGGCGCTGGCAGTGTTGTCGATGTCGATGTCTCAGGAGATGCGCTCACACTGGCAATGCGCAATGTCCGTGACAACGGATTTGATGACGGACGTTATTCGCAGGAAGCGGCGGACGTTTTCTCTTACCTGAGGCAATGCCGTGACGCACGCAGGCAGTTTGATATTATTGTTCTCGATCCACCGAAATTCGCTGCTTCCGCCTCGCAGGTGGAAAAAGCTGCCCGCGGGTATAAGGACATCAATCTTCTTGCCATGAAGCTGCTGCGCGAAGGCGGACAACTGTTCACCTTCTCCTGCAGCGGCCATATCACGCCGCCGCTTTTCCAGAAAATCCTCGCGGATGCTGCTGCTGACGCCGGACGGGATGCAAGTTTGCTCGTCCCTCTCATGCAGGCTCCGGATCACCCGGTTGCGCTTCATATCCCCGAATCCTGGTACCTGAAAGGATGGCTGCTCGGCGTGTAGTCACGAGTGTGCAGCCTGTAGTGCCGAGTGTGCAACATGTTGTGAGAGGTGTGCCGGGAAGGGTGCCGTAGATAGGGAAAGGGGAGTAGATAGGAAAGGGCGGCCGTTCAGCGGGCCGCCCCTGGTCAGGGTTGACTGGTTAGCACAGTGAATGCAAGAGATTCTATTTCCCGTCGATCTGCACGCCGAAGCGCTGAAGTATGGGATCGATGGGGTTGACGAAGGCCAGGTCTCCGCTCTTCGCGTACACCAGGCCGATGGGGTTTGCATTGCTGTCGTCGGTGACGACCAGGGAACCGGAGTCCCCTCCTTCCACAAAACTTTTGTTCTTACGCAACGGCTCAACGACGATCTGGTCCACGAAACGCGTGGGACCAGCGGGATAGGGGACGACGACGCTGCAGTTGATGGCAACCACGCGACCCTGCGTCAAACCGGTTCTGCGCCCGTATTTCTGTACTTCCATTCCGACTGTGGCGCACATCGTCGTCGAGGAAGGGACACCATAGCCATCAAGCGGCGTGCTGTTGTCGACCATGGCTGTGGTCGTACTTGCGACAGCAGCATCCATCAGGTTATTCGCATAGGGACTGTAGTCGATCGTCTGCATATCCGCAAGGCGGGCGACTTCATCGTTCAGCACTGTGGTGCAGCCATTGTCTGCGCGTCCCGGCTGCAGGATAACCTCACCGCTGCCGCCAGCGTTGAGGCGCGCAAATACATGATTGCAGCTCAGGATATAATGCGCGTCGTTGCTTTTGACACGCACACCGATCGTGCCCGCGCCACAGTCATAGTAGTTGCTCGTTGATACGCCGATGGGTACGGGACGCGTGAGCCTCTGGCCGAGATCCACTGCCGCGCCGCTGTTCCCGCTCTTCTTTGTACTTCCTGTTGTCCCCGGTTTGCCGGTGATTTCCATGGCGCCGCCGACGTGCTGCAGGACCATGAGTCCTTCAACCATCTCGGGCAGGCGTCCCTTGGGAAGCTCCTTCTTCGTAAGAATCACGAGAGCCGGATTACCTTCCTCAGTCATGCCGGTGCCGATACCGACAACATCCTTCATTGCAAGGAAACGCTCGGTATTCCGTTCCTGCACTTCCATCGCGCGACGGATGCCGGGGTTGTCTTTTGAAAGGGTTGTGACGTTGGCGGTATGTGAATATGGGGCGGGTTCGGTCGATTGTTCGCTGCAGGCTGTCAGAACCAGCAACACGGCTGCGAGCAGCAGTAGTATGTTCAGTTGCGGAATTCCCTGCAGATAGAGCCGTTTCATTGTTTCCTCCTGGGGGGTGTCGAGTCCGTTCACACACGAATGAGATAAAGGGACCAGCTGGTGTGTTATCTCGTTGGACAAGATATTGCCAGGACCTTACAGGAAGCTGAATCTCTCATTACAACCATGTAAGATTTCGCAATCCGCCTTGAAGGGGAGAATGGCAGCGGCCTGGACTAGTCGAAGCGAAACACAAATCCTCCATAGGCGGCCTGGATGGCGCCTTCTCCGCCAAGTCGCGCAGCATCTCCGGCTTTGAAATACCAGTCCAGTCCCACACGGAATGCGATGAAACGCCGCAGATCAAGTTCCACACCGATTCCTGCAAGCGGCGAGAATACATTCGCATGCACCGACGCTGCTCCGCCTTCGCTCGTACTGCTCTGGCGCATGTTGATATAGGCGACACCGCCTCGAACGTAAAGAGTGGACTTCACCGTGAGCGGGAGGTATCCCGCCGCTGCAAGCTCGGCACTCATGGAGGAGATCTCTCCGCTCTGACTCACTCTGCCGTCAATCTGGCTCACGCCTCTGTAGGCGGTGCTTCCGAGCAGATTCATTCCGCCACTCAGTCCCATGTAACGAAAGCTGCGGTAGTCGAACTGAGCGCGAAACTGCGGACTGCTCGCTCTGTCGATGCCCGAGAATGTATCTCCACGCTGCAGTGCTGTTCGGGAATAGCCGATGGCAAGCATGACCGAGAAATGCGAGTATTCAGGGGAAGGGGATATCTGCGGCTGTGCCGCCGCGCTGCCAATCGATAGCAGCAATCCAATCAAAAGGACGCTGCTGCTGCGCAGGTACCTGTGCGAACGATGCATATACTTTATCATCATGTCACTCTCCTATCGTCAGGTAAATTCATTCGTGGTTGCGAGTTCACGATGTGCAAGTTATACGTGCGATCTTTCATACATCTGAATTGAGGATTACAACCCGGAAAGGTAGAACGCGTGGCAAAAGTATGCGTAAGGGGAAAGTGAGGGGGGGAGGACGGTTCGCATGGCCTGTCCTGAAAAGACGATGGGCGTCCCTGCAGTGTTTGCTGCGGCGGGACGCCCGGCGTCAGGAGACCACGATGGATTTTATTTGGAAACAGTGAATCTGGTGATCTCGAGACAGAAGTCTGAATGCAATCTCTGGCATGCAATCTATCAGCTAAATCTTTCAAACGACTGAACTTGAGATTACAGATTCGTAATCCGCCTGCCACCATGATTTTCCATGACCGGTGCTGCCCATGCAGTGCATTGTCTGCAATCCACGGTTGCGCTATTTTGTGTGCCGCATGAGATGCATGACATTCATAGTGTTGTTCTTCATCCTTGTTCAGGGAGCGGCAGCCCAGCAGCAGGTTGAACCGCCTGCATGGGCCCGCGGTATGACCTGGTATCTTCTGATGCCGGATCGTTTCCGGAACGGGGACAGGGAAAATGATCCCGTCGCCGCGGATGTGTTTGACGACGCCAGCGTTCCGTGGTCGGTGTCGAAGTGGACGGCGAACTGGTACGCGCAGACCGTGGAAGAGAAAATGTTGCATGAGGAGTTTTATCCCTCAGCCCTCCTGCGGCAGTACGGTGGTGATTTCGACGGGATACTGGAAAAACTCGACTATCTCGATTCCCTCGGGGTTGAAGGAGTCATTCTCACACCCATTTTTGAAGCCGTTTCATCGCACAAATTCGATGTGGCTTCATTGCATCATGCGGACAGGCATTTTGGTCCCAACACGCCTGTGGACAGCACCTTCATCAACAGGGAAGTGCCCGACGATCCGCGCACCTGGTATCTGACTGCGGCCGACCGCCGTTTTTCCGATCTGGTCTCCGCCATACACCAGAGGGGTATGCGCGTGCTCATTATGGCACAGTTCGTGCACACCGGGGTCCATTTCTGGGCGTTCAATGATGTGCTGCAAAAGCAGGAGACCTCGCGTTTCGGCAACTGGTTCAACATTCAGCAGTGGGACCGGCCGGAGACGCCATACGATTCTGAATTCCAGTATGAAAAAATGTGGGGTATTGACGCATTCCCGCGTTTCAGGCAGGATACCAGCGGTCTTGCGAAGGGGCCGCGCGACTATGTGTTCGCGAGCACCCGGAAGTGGATGGATCCCAACAGAGACGGAGACCCTGCGGACGGCGTCGATGGCTGGTGCATCGATCTTGCGCAGGAACTTCCGCAGCAATTCTGGAAGGACTGGGCGCAGTTCTGCCGCGGCGTTAATCCCGAGGTTCTGCTCGTCAATCTCTCGAAGGGACCGGGACGCACGTCCGCGCCTTTCGATATGGATGGTCCCAACATCTTCGCGCGGACGATAACCGATTTTTTTCTGCATGGCCGCGAAACCGCCACGGGGATGGATGGTCAGCTGATGTCAGAGCGCAGCCGCACCACACTCAGCGGATCAGACATGCTGCTTTCCATGATCGACAACCACGAGACCGACCGTATCGCCAGCATGTGCGTCAATGATACGCTTGTTTTCGATCGGGGAAACAGTCCCGCACGCAATCCTGGCTACCTCGCGCGTCCCCCCGACCGCGATGAACGGCGCCTGCAGCGTATGCTTCTGCTTCTGCAATTCACGCTTCCCGGTGCCCCCGTGATTTACTATGGCGATGAGGCCGGGATGTGGGGTGGAGACGACCCGGACAACAGAAAGCCAATGCTTTGGGATGACATGGTGTTCAAGGATGAGCGAAGCTTCGAAGTGACCGGTGATCCGCTTCGTTACCCCGTCGCTTTTGACACCGCGATGTACAACTACTACAGGCGCCTGATCAACCTGCGGGAGAATTCCGTCGCACTCCGCAGCGGCACCATGCAGACACTGCAGCTCGACGACGTCAGCGGACTGTATGTATTCATGCGCGCTGCCGGGGCTGAAAAGGTGTTCATCGCCATAAACGCGGGAGATAATTCCCGCGAATGCACGCTTACCTATCTCGGACTCCCTGAAGGCGTGCGCCTGTATGACCCCATCAATGGCGTATCTTTTTACGCCAACCGTGATCGGGTGCGCTTCGTCCTCCCGCCCCGTACCGTCACACTGCTCATTCCTGACGTCTGATCACTTCTTTATTAATAGTCGCTTCGGGGGACATCCCTGCGTGCATTTTTTCGCGATCTGGTGAACCCAACGCGCGCATTTGCTGTTGTGCACTGCTGGAAGCTGAATGCTCCCTTCGTCGGACAGGTTGGATTTTTCTCACTGTCCTGCTAAATTACGATCTATTTCAGATTCATATTATCCATCAATAAAAGAACACTGGTAATGAACAAGGGCACAATTGTACAGGTCATCGGACCGGTGGTGGATGTCGATTTTTCCGGCAATGAACTCCCGGCCATCTATAATGCCGTGACCATCGAACGCAAAGATGCAGAAGGGAATGACGACACCCTCATCGTCGAGGTGCAGCAGCATCTCGGTGAGGACCGGGTGCGCTGCGTTTCCATGGATTCCACCGACGGCCTCGTACGAGGCATGGAAGCCGTAGATACCGGTGCGCAGATTTCCGTGCCTGTCGGACCCAAGACGCTCGGGCGCCTGATCAATGTCACCGGTGACGCTATCGATGACAAGGGCAAGATCGAAACGGATACGTATTTCCCCATTCACCGTCACGCCCCGAGTTTTGAAGAGCTTTCCACGCAGAAGGAAATGTTTGAAACCGGCATCAAGGTCATCGATCTTCTCGAACCCTACACCAAGGGTGGGAAGACCGGTCTCTTCGGCGGCGCCGGTGTCGGGAAGACGGTCATTATCCAGGAGCTGATCAACAACATCGCAATGCATCACGGTGGATATTCCGTATTCGGTGGTGTTGGCGAGCGTACTCGTGAGGGAAATGACCTCTACCTGGAAATGACGGAATCGGGTGTCATTGACAAGACCACGCTGGTATTTGGCCAGATGAACGAGCCTCCCGGTGCCCGCCAGCGCGTGGCGCTGACTGCACTGACCATGGCAGAGTATTTCCGTGATGTGGAAGGAAAAGACGTTCTGCTGTTCATCGACAACATCTTCCGTTTCACTCAGGCGGGCTCCGAAGTCTCGGCGCTGCTGGGACGCATGCCTTCGGCCGTGGGTTACCAGCCGACGCTGGCCACGGAAATGGGTGAGTTGCAGGAACGCATTACCTCGACCAAGAAAGGCTCGATTACGTCCGTGCAGGCAGTGTACGTTCCTGCGGATGATCTTACGGATCCCGCACCCGCGACCACGTTCGCGCATCTCGATGCAACGACGGTGCTTTCGCGACAGATTTCCGAGCTGGGTATTTATCCCGCCGTGGATCCGCTGGATTCCACTTCCCGCATCCTCGACCCGAACGTCATCGGCGAACGCCATTACAACGTGGCGCAGGAAGTCAAGCGTATCCTCCAGACCTACAAGGATCTGCAGGATCTGATTAACATCCTTGGTATCGACGAACTGTCGGATGAGGATAAAGTGACGGTGCATCGCGCACGTCGTATCCAGCGCTTCCTCTCGCAGCCCTTCTTCGTTGCCGAGCAGTTCACCGGTTTCAAGGGCAAGTACGTCAAGATCGAGGACACCATCGAGAGCTTCGAAATGATTCTCAAGGGTGAATGCGACGAACTTCCCGAGAACGCCTTCATGTATGTCGGCACTATCGAGGAAGCCTTCGCCCGCGCCAAAGAAATGCAGGAAGCCTGATCGAGGAGCACATGGCCAACTTATTTGACCTGGAAATCGTCACTCCGCAGCGCATTGCGTTCACCGGGCAGGTTGCATCCGTCAACTGTCCTGGTACGCAGGGTCGTTTCCAGGTGTTGCACAATCACGCCCCGTTTCTTTCATCGCTGGATATCGGTTTCATGAAAGTCACCGATGCCGATGGAAAGGATGCGCTGTACGCCTTAAGCGGTGGTATTGCGCAGGTATTTCACAACCAGATGCGCGTACTGGCGGATACTGCCGAGCGGGCCGAGCAGATCGATATCGAGCGTGCGCGCGAGGCGCAGACCCGTGCTGAAGAGCGCATTCGGGCAAAGGAAGAAAATACGGATATGGAACGCGCACGCAGCGCGCTGCTGAGGGCGATCAACCGCCTTCAGGTCGCTGAGCGCGTGTAAGGTATCCATATGGTCGAAGTTCCCGTCCCGCTTTGCGGGACGGGTTTTGTTTGAAGGTCCGGCCGGGGTTGATGTGTCAGCCTCCCGGGACACAATGAGAAGAGAACACAGGTAGTAATGGACGCCTACGCATTAATTATCGCCGGTGGAGTCGGCGCGCGCTTCTGGCCGCGCAGCCGGGAACATTCACCGAAGCAGCTGCTGGAAATCATCGGCAGTGGTACCATGATTCAGAACACCGTCTACCGGATGGATCCCATTATCCCGAAGGAGCGCATCCTGGTCATTACCAGCGCGCAGCAGGAGGAAGGGGTTCGTAAACAGCTGCCTCAGCTGCCGCCGGAGAATATCATCGTGGAGCCGTTCGGCAGGAATACTGCTCCGGCAATCGGACTCGGTGCGCAAATCCTGAAGAAACGCCTTGATGATGACGCAGTCATGCTCGTTTTGCCCGCGGATCATCTCGTGCACGATATCGCCGCCTTCCAGGAGACATTGAAAAATGCCATTGCCGTGGCTGAAAAATCCCGCGGTTTCGTCACTATCGGTGTCACACCGACGCGTCCCGAAACGGGATATGGTTACATCCAGTTTCAGAAGGCGGATGATGAAAGGCCATACGCCGCCGAAGAGGCCTACGAAGTTGTCACCTTCGCTGAGAAACCAAACGTGGAGACCGCGCAGCGTTTTCTCGAAAGCGGAGACTTTGTCTGGAACAGCGGCATGTTCATCTGGCGCGTCTCGACAATTCTCAACGGTATCGCCGACCATCTACCAGAACTGTCTGAGGAACTCGATCGGTTGAGCGCGGACATCGACACCGACCGTTTTGCCGCTTCGCTTGAGGCTGCATATGGTGAGATGCGTCCCATCTCCGTGGATTATGGTGTAATGGAAAAGGCAGATCACCGGTATGTACTTCCCGCAGATTTCGGCTGGAACGATCTCGGAAGCTGGGATGAAGTGGCGCGGCTGTTCCCGAAGGATCAGCATGATAATGCCGCTGCAGGTGAGGTGTTTCTGCGTGATGCATACAATTGCCATGTGACAACGACAGACGGCCGCTACGCAGCAGTGATTGGAGCGGAAGATTTGATTGTGATTGACACCGCGGATGCGGTACTGGTCTGCCATAAGGGTCGTTCGCAGGAAGTCAAGGAAGTCGTTGACCACCTGCGAAAGAAAGGCCTCGGGCAGTTCCTCTGATTTTTTCCGGCTGCGGTGCTGGTATTCCGCGACGCCATGTAAACATTTTGTTCCACAGCGAGCGTGCTATGAATGGAGTTCATAAAGAGATACAGACACATCCTGCCCGCGTTGCTGGCGGTGGTCCTGGTCTCCGCCTGCTCATCGACACGCGACACCGCGGACTGGCATGACATTCGCAATTACCCGCAGGTCGACGTACTGGAAGTCGATGAGGGAGTTGCCTCGTATTACCACAACAAGTTTCACGGACGCAAGACCGCGAACGGTGAGCGTTACAACCGCAGGGAACTGACAGCTGCGCATCGCGATTATCCGTTCGGTACTTATGTACGCGTGACCTCTATGCAGAACGGCAAATCGGTGATTGTGCGTATTAACGACCGCGGTCCCTTCCGCAAGTCACGTGTCATCGATCTGAGCAGGGCAGCGGCCGAGGAACTGGAAATGATTCATGACGGGCTGGCGGATGTCCGCATAGAAGTGCTGTCCTGGGGAGATTCCTGACAGGACGGCGCCCGTTTCAGTATTACGGGGCGCATTGATGGCACAGGAAATCACCGTTTCGTATGACTGCCGGCCCGCGTTCGCGGGTCCTGCCCGCTATACGCTGACAATGCTCGGACTGATCGCCGGCTATCGTCCACGCTTCGTGCGCGGCAGTGCGCAGCTGCACTACGGTTCCGTACCCCGCGAAGGCGCCGCATGGCTGCCCGCAGCCATGCCTGCACAGGAACAGCTGCTTCATTCCCAGCCGGTACAGCTGGCTCCTGTGGATGACCGTCACGGCGCGCTCCCTTTCCTTTCCCTTTTCCCTGTCCAAACAGCGTCGAATGATGCATCACCGGCGCTGACCTCCGACCTCGTCGCGGCCGCGTTCTATTTCCTTTCCCTCCATGAGCAGTGGAGCAGCGACGCCCGTGATCAGTTTGACCGCTTTCCGGCCTCCGCGAGTTTGCTCGGGGGCAGAGGGGAGTTGCTGCGTCCCGTCCTTGCCGAATATGCTGCAGTGCTTTCGGCCGTGCTTTCTGCCGCCGGAACGTCAATGGATGCCACGGCGCGTTTCTGCGGCCGCGATGCCGCCGTGGTGATGACGCACGACATCGATTACCTGAGCAAGTTCACACCGGGACTGCTTTTCCGCGAAGTCGTTAAAAACTTCCTTTTCAACCGCCGACATGTGCGGGCAGGGGAGCGCATTCGGAGACTGAAAGAGTATGTAGCCTTCGCACGTGAGGAAAAGGATCCCTACGTGCAGTCCATTTACAACATGCTCGAGCACGAACAGCATCACGGCGTGCGGGGGAGTTGGCTGTTCAAGGCAGGGGGACGTGACAAACGTGATGTCAGTTACCGTATCGACGGCGCGCGTGCCACGCGTGTACTCTCCCGGCTCCGGGAAGCGGGACATGACATCGGACTGCATCCCAGTTTTCACGCACATGCCGATGCCGGGATGCTGCATGAGGAAGCCCGTCGCCTTTCCTCTGCGAGTGGGACCCACGCTCAAAGCATCCGCCAACACTACCTGCGTTTTCTCTACCCCCGGACCTGGCGGCAACAGGTGGAGGAGGGGTTTGAAGTGGATTCCACCCTCGGTTTTGCGGAACACGAAGGCTTCCGCAATGGCAGCTGCCATCCCTTCCTGCCATGGGATCTGGAACGGGGGGAAGTGCTGCCAATCTGGGAAGTGCCGCTGACCATGATGGACGGGACGCTGGCGCATTACCGGGGGAAATCCGCCGGGGAATCCGTCACCCATATCGAACATGTACTCGACACCGTACATGCCGCGAGTGGCGTCGCCGTCCTGTTATTCCACAATACCGCCTACGATGCACATGATTTCCCGGGTTGGGACCGTGTTTTTGAGCGCAGTGTGGAGACGATGGGCGACGGACGCTTTTTCACGGGCGCTCTTCCGGATGTCGTGGCCTGCTGGCTGGAATCAGCCGGTTACGGAGCCCTTGAGGAGCTTCTCCAGGTCATAAATACGGAACCCGGGTAAATTTCTTGCTTTGCGTCCTCTTTACGCGTACCTTTTTTCAAGTTTAATTGCCACAAACCTCCTGCCTATCGATCTCATTTCTACAGAAGAGCCGAAAATTGAAACAATTCGCCTCTTTCCCTCGTTATAGAACATGAGGTCTTTCACGCGTCCGGTATTTATTTGTAACCTTTTCCCCGGAAGCGTGTCTATCCAACAAGATCTGACGAAAAAAGGAGAAGAAGTATCGACAGCTGTTGTTAGTGCTTCGTATCACGATTCTCGTTCATCCACATCCAACAGGAGGCACTATGCAGAACGAACTGAAAACCGGCGACAATCCGCTCCAGGATTTGATCGACGACGAGGTGTACTTCGAGCTCAACAAGCATAACCTGTTCAGTGAGAAGGCCATCCGCGACTACAAGATCCGCCGCATGTTCCGCAACATGCGCAAGGAGATGAGTGCCGGAGACGCGATTGACAAGATTCGCGAGATGTATCCTTATCTGCAGTTCGATACGGTTCGCAAGATTGTCTATCAGATCAACAAGTGAGTTGATTTCATCCCGACCATAGAAAAACGGCCCCCACTTTGCGGGGCCGTTTTGTTTTGTATTCAGGCTGAATATGCAGACTCTGCATAATTCCCGCGGAGGCAATGCCTTGCTCATCTCCTTTGCCCTCCGTATTTTGCAGATCGTGTAAGCCCGAGGAGGGTTAGCATAATTGGTAATGCAGCAGTCTTGAAAACTGCCGTCCGCAAGGACTTGTGGGTTCGAGTCCCTCACCCTCCGCTCCCCATGCGAGACAGCCCGGAATGCGTATTTCCGGGCTGTCTTCGTAAATTCACATCCTCGTCTTTCCTGATGAGCTTCCTGATGCATTGCGAAAAAAAAACTTCCACCGGCGGAGGGAAATGCGCGCCGGTGAAGTGGCGATTTCGCCAGGCTTTCACATCGCACTGACGTAAGTCTAAAAAAACACAATACATACTTGACACGTATGTGCTTAAAGTGTTATCTAGACGTAGTCTAATTCATCTTAAAATTATTCGCCTCCCTGGCCGTTCTGCCTCATCGGCCATTTCATCCGCCCCAAACGCGTGATGATGCATTTGAAATGCGTCATGATACGCGAACCATAAGCCACACCATGCATCAGTCGGTGCCATAGGTTGGCGGTTCACGCAAGAGATGCGTTTAACGCGGGATGGACCTCATGCAGTCGCAGCCGTTCGCGATGGTGTCCGCACCGTATCCTTACATCCATCATTCTTTGAGGAGAATCTCATGAAAAGATTCACATATACAGGAATTGGTCTTTGCCTTGTGCTGCTCGTCGGTCTGAGTGCCTGCAGTGAAAACGAACCCATTGCTCCCGTCGGACAGTCGAACGAGCAGGGAACGCTGAAGAAAGTCACCGACAATTATCTTGTGGAGTACGCGAACGACTCCAAACTGCAGAAGGCGGTGAGCCAGGTGGGTGGCACGATTGTGGATATTCTGGACCCGATCAAGGTTGCCATCGTGACGGGACTCGCAGACGGTGATGCCGCAGCGCTCGAGAGCATGTCGGGTATCCAGAGCGTAACGCGCGACCAGATCGAGAAGTGGGTACCTTCGCTCGCCGAGGCGACGAAAGGTATTCCTCAGTCAATCAGCAATCCGGTCGCAAGCGGTGATCCCTGGAACGCCGCCTTTTATGGCGATCAGTGGGGATTGGTTCAGATAGACGCGATGTCGGCATGGAATGTGACGACGGGCTCAAGCGATATTCGTGTAGGTGTCCTCGATACGGGCGGCAGTCCGGATCACCAGGATCTGGCGGGCAAATATGATCTGGCTGCATGCCGGAATTTCAGTCCGAGTAATCCCGGAAATCCGGCGGACTGGCAGGATCGCCACTTCCACGGCACGCATGTTGCAGGGACGATTTCCACAAATAACATTGGTGTCGCCGGCGTCGCGCCGGATGTAACGCTGGTTGCGGTCAAAGTGCTTGGTGACGATGGCAGCGCACCCTTCGCCAACATTCTTCAGGGTATAATGTATGCGGTGGATGAAGCGGATGTCGACATCATCAACATGAGCCTCGGTGGTTTCGGGCCCAAAGCCCAGTTCGGCCGTTTCATCTCCATGATCTACAAGGCGGTCAATTATGCCAACAGTCATGGCGTACTCGTGGTCTGTTCTGCGGGCAATGAATCGATGGACATGGATCACAACGGGAACTGGGTGGTGGTCCCCGCCGAAGCCGGTGCCGGCATGGTCGTCAGCGCCACGGGTCCCCTCGGCCAGATGGATTTCGACCAGCCGTCCTGCTACACCAACTATGGCAACAGCGCCATCAGCGTCGCAGCCCCGGGCGGAAACTTTGATTGCGCCACCCCGGCATGGCTTGACTATCACGATGGTGTGGTCTCCTGCCTGGCTCCGTATGTTGCTCCCGGTAACGGAACAAACTGGTATACCTGGGCCGCAGGTACGAGTATGGCCGCCCCGCATGTCTCCGGTGTTGCCGCCCTGGTGGAGGACGCCAAGGGGAATTCCAATCCGGGATACATTCAGGCGCGTCTGCAGAATACCGCGGATGATCTCGGTGCACCGGGCAACGATCCGTATTACGGAAAAGGCCGCGTGAACGCAGCCTCTGCAGTGCAGTAGTAACGAAGCAACTGTTCTCCCTCGCTGGAAACAAATCCAGCCCAATGCGTCCCTCGTTTCACGGGGGACGCATTTTCTTCGTCCTGCCAGGTGCGCAGCACCCAGTCGTGCGGCTGCGCATCAACATCCACTAAAAGAAGCTCAGTAACCCTAACGCGACGAGCATGAGAAAAATATATAGCGGGGGGAACATGCGAGATTGGGCCTGCTGACTCATAGTCTCCTTCCTTGTTGCATGCTGCATCATCCACATCAGGCAGGCGTGGCAATGCATGGGATACATGGAAAAACCGGACTGGCCGGGCTTCCAGATGAACGCATTCACTGTAATTTGAAAGACGACTTAATATGCATACTTGGGGCTTGCGAGTCAAGAGCCTGACCTGAAAAAGGACAGCGCCTGGCACCTGTTTTCTGTCAATACGCTCCCGGTTTTGTATATTTCCACAGTTTTTAAACGCAAATGGATAATTCATGACCGCAGTCCGTCACTGTTGCCTGTTGTTTTTTCTTCCGGTGCTTCTTCTCATAGCACCGCTTCCCCTCCTCGCGCAACAGGGGGTATCCCTGCATTTAACCGAGGGAAAATCAGGCGCCGTGTGGGACATCGCACTTTCGCCCGACGGAAATACGCTGTACAGCTGTGGGAGAGACAGTACTGCCAAGTCGTGGGACCTGACTACGGGCGAAGCCATTCGCATGTTCAAGCCGGAGGCTTCAACGCTGATGACAGCGCTTGCCCTTGATCACACGGGACGTTTCCTGGCGGTTGGAGATATGAAGGGGAGACTGATCGTCTGGAATGCGCAGAGCGGCGTGCAGTACTATGCGGCGCCGGCCCACAAGGAGTATGTGACAGACCTTGCGATTACGTCTGATGGCGCGTTCATCGTGACCGCGGGAAGGGATGATTTCATTCGCATATGGCGGCTCGATGACGGCGTACAGCTGCGTGAAATCAGGGCCGGTATGCTCTGGGTGCATGCCGTTGCCGTTTCGCCGGACGGCAGCTTGCTCGCTGCCGCGGGACAGGATGGTACGGTAGCGCTATGGAATTTGAAGGACGGGACTTCCGAAGGAGTGATCGGGCGCCACAGCCGTTTCGCGCGCTCACTGCTCTTCAGCGGCGATGGCAGATTCCTGTTCTCCGGAGGTGCCGATGGGCAGATCAAGGCGTTCGATATGGATACCAGGGCGCTGTTCCGCGAGTTCGAACTCGACAATGGCTATGCGCATTCGCTCGCACTCAACCGAAATGAACAAAACCTGTTGATTGGACGCATGAATGGCCGCATGGAAATATGGGACTGGAAACGGCGTCTTTTGCGAATGAAACTTCCGGCCGAATCATACGGTACAATGCGGGCAGTGTTTGATTCGGATTCCAAACGCATCTGCAGCGCGCATACCGATGGCGCAGTAAAACTCTGGCGCGGTGAAGATGCAACCCTGCTGCTCGATATGGTCGGATTCAGCGACGGACAGTGGCTGTCGTTTACTCCCGACGGATACTATGACTGTTCGGCCTACGGCGATCGTTACGTGCAGTGGAAAAAAGGACAACAGCTTTTCCCACTGGAGCGATATGCGAACCTCTACAAACGTCCCTCGATTATCGAGGATGTGCTGCGCGGTGGCTATACTCCCGAGGGCCGGATGGAACGCATCGATGATCCTCCGACCGTTCGTTTGCTCTCGCCGCGGCAGAATCAGCTTTTCGTTTTCGGCAGTGAGGAAGTGGAAATTATCGTCGAGGCCGAGGCACATGACAGCCGACACATTCAGAGTTTGCAGTTGCTGAGGAACGGAAGACAGCTCCGTGCAGAGCAGCTCCTTTCCGCCGAAGTGCTCGCACGCAATGACACGCTTCTGCGCATGCGCTGGCGCATTGCTGTCCTGCCGGGCCGCAACAGTATTGAAGCTGTCGCAGTGAACGCGGCGCGTGTGCGCAGCGATCGGCAACGCGCGGAAATTACGGTGGAAACCAACAGGCTGGAAAATCCCAGTCTGTATGTGCTCACGGTAGGCGCAGACAAGTATGCGCCTGCCTATCCCGATCTGTCCTTCGCCAGCGTGGACGCGGAATCGCTGGCGGATGAGCTGATGCGGCAGGAAGGAGGCATGTATTCACGCGTGTATGCGAAGACACTGATCAATCGTGATGCGAGCAGGGTGAACATTTTCAAGGCCCTGCAGGAATTCAAGGATGCCGGCGCACAGGATGTGCTGTTGTTGTATTTCAGCGGCCATGGTGTACGCGAACGAGGCACGGACGGCAGCACGCAATATTATTATCTGCCTGCGGGTGTCACACGAACGACAGTACGTGAGAAAGGAATGGCATGGAGTGATTTTTCGAAGCAGATCGCTGAACTTGACGCGGGGCGTGTCATTCTGCTTCTGGATGCCTGCCATTCCGGAGATCTGTCCGGCGGCGCTTCGAATGAAAAGGTTGCCGCATCGCTCGCCGGCGATGTCGGCATCGTCTTTACCTCCAGCTCGGGCAATGAATTTTCATACGAAGACCGAAGCTGGGGACACGGTGCCTTCACACGCGCATTGCTCGATGGACTGCGCGGGAAGGCGGATTTTACCGGCGACAAGGTGGTGGACTGGAGTGAGCTGCAGTTGTATGTCAGCACGGCTGTGCGGTCGATGACGAAAGGAAGTCAGAATCCCATGGTCCCGCGTCTGGAACAATTTGCCAATTTTGACCTGGTGAGAGTGCCATGAAAAAAAGCACATACCTTATTATCGCGCTCTTTCTCACTTCACTGTTTGCTCAGGTACGCCTCGTCGCGGATGAACCGGGGAAGGAGGTCGCCCTGGTGACCTCTGTTTCAGGAGCGGTAACGCTCCGCACCGGTGAGGCAGAAGCTGCATTGAAAATCGGAACACGCCTGAGAACAGGGGACGTAGTCAACGTCAAGGAAGGTTCCGCAGCGCTGGTGTTTCTCACCGGTGAATATCTGGCGCTTTCTGCCGGTGAATCCCTTACCGTTGGTGAAGATCGTGCAAGCTGCACGATTTCGAGTGGAGCTGCGACGCGAGGACTCGGTCCGGACGACGGCATGACTGTTGCCGCCGATGGAGTCGATGCCGGCCAGGATGATGATTTCTGGCAGTCTCAGCTCGCCTCTGTCTCCGGCATTCGCGCTGATGCGGAGGTTATCGCCGTGTCACCACGCCTGACCGTCTCAGATCCCAATCCGCTTTTTTGCTGGTTTGATACGGACACGACCGCCGGGCCGGTGGAACGCAGCTACACGCTCATCCTTCGTGATGCACACTACGAGACCATTGCAGAGCGCACCGTGCGTGGAAAAACCGGTATGCTCGCGACCTTCCGTTTCGAGCAAATGCCGAAAGGGTTTGAAGCAGCAGCCCGGAAACACTATTCCTGGACCATTCTCCCGGAAGGTGGGCAGCCGAAAAAGGGAATTCTTGATGCTGTGTTCGTGTATGTGGATGATGGCGGTCTGGCGGACGCGCACGCGCATGCTGCCGGACTCCAGCGCATGCTTGAGCTTGGCAGTATCGATGAGACCTCATTTCACATGCTCCTGAGTCGTTACTATCTCGATGAACGGGAGAGGCTGTTCGCGGATGCGATACCACATTTGCGCATCCTGGCATCCACGGATGCGGGGAGTGCGTATGCACGGCAGGAACTCGCGCATATGTTCCTCCGCTTCGGCAACCAGGTGTCTACACTCGCGCCCCGTATTCTCACGCCCACTGTCCGTCTCGGCAGCGAATGAAACTCCTGCCGTCCGTCCTGCTGCTCTCCCTCCTCCTGAGCCTCTTCGGCTGTGGCGGAACGGGCACTGTGCAGGAGGATGGACGCATCCGCGAAGGCAGGGCGATGTATGACCGTTCCGAATTCGATCGCGCGCAGAAACATTTTCAATCTATTCTCGCTGCAGCCAAACGGGACGATGACCTGCTCCTGCAGTCCCAGTGCGAAAAATGGCTGGGCAACATCCTCCTGGCCTATGAGAAGCCCGATGAAGCGCTGAACTGGTATCAGCACAGCCTCCAGCTGCTGGAACGCGGAATCGCGCAGGCCGACAGCAGCGGCGCGGAACCACCGCGGATATGGCTCGATGAACGACAGAACGTACGGAGCAACATCGCCGTCGTGTACAAAAACGGTGGACGCTATGAAGATGCCATCGAAGGCTTCAACGCGGTGCTCGCGTACGACAGGGAAAGCCGGGATGATTTCCGCATCGCCGTGTCGCTCTACAACCTTGCCGACGTATATAACCACTATGCCGTTGACAGTCGCCTGAAGGGTGATCGCGTTCGCTTCACTGAACTGTTGCAACAGGCGCGGCAGCTGCTGCATGCATCACTCGCGCAGCATCCCACTGCGGACGCCTGGCTCAACCTCGGCAACAACTACGCGTTCGCAAACCAGCTCGACAGCGCCGTAACATCGTACCGGGCGGCAGAGGAATTATACAGGGATGCGGGATATCGTGTGCACCGCGCTCTGGCACTCGGAAATATCGGATTGCTGTCGCTGCGGCTCGGACAGAGGGATGCCGCGGCTGAGGCGCTGCGTACGAGTATCGCCATCATCGAGCAGCTGCGTGGCAGCATATCGTCGATTGACATTCGCAGCAGTTTCATTTCCGACAAGTACTTCATTTACGAGAACCTCATTGCGCTGCTGGTCGATATGCATGAAGTCGATGAAGCCTTCATGTACGTTGAACGCGCGAAGGCACGTTCTTTTCTCGACATGATCGGCAACAAGGCGGTGGGTGAGGGGAAAGAGCGTCCTCCGGATGTCCAGGCACTCGTTGACCGTGAGCAGGCGCTGCAGCATCGCATCGCGGCATTGCTCAGCGCGCCCGACAGCACCGAACAGCTCGGTGCGGCCATTGAGAGCCACCAGGAAGTCATCTCCGCGCTGCGCGAGAAAGATCCGGAATATGCATCCGTCAAAAGCATTGATCCGCTGAGTATCGATTCCCTGCAGAGCATGCTCGATGACAGTACGGCGCTGGTTGAATATTTTCTCGGGGAAAAACGAAGCTTCGTCTTTGTCATCCGTCGTGACACGGTGGCGGTGGAAGAGGTGAATGTAAGCAGCGGACAGGCGCTGGAGCGGGATATCGAGAAACTGCGGCGCGCACTGTATTATGACTATCCCATGCAGAAAACCGCCGTGATCCGCGAGCAGCGGCTGGGTGAAGGAGCAACGCCGCAGGAGGCGATGCAGCGCTGGTACGCAACGTCAACGGACAACAGCTGGCAGTTTCAGCTCACGGGGATGTACTCGCGCCTCTTTGCGCCCATGGAGAAGTATCTCGAAGACGCGACACAGCTGTATATCATTCCCCATGGCCCGTTGCATCATCTGCCATTCCAGGCGCTGGTGCCGGTCCGCGGTATCGATATGCGTGACAGCATCCATGTGGCACGGCCTCATTACCTGATCGAAGATTACGCCATCGCATATCTGCCCTCGGCCAGCGTTCTCGGTTTTGCGCTGGAAAAGGAAATGGACACCGCGCATTCGGCGCTCATCGTCGGCGACCCGCTGTATGCCGATCCGAAATACCGTCGGCGTCCCTTGCCCGGTGCACTTATCGAAGCAGATACCGTGGCGCATTACGCACCGCATCCACTTCTGCTCAAAAGGGAAGAGGCGGAAGAGTCCGTCGTAAAAAAGGAAATCGGCCAGAAGGATATTCTTCATTTCGCTACGCATGGCGAGCTGAACAAGAAGAATCCGATGCAGTCACGCATTCTCCTTGCAGCGGCGCATCCTGACAGTGTGAACAACGGGGACCTGACCGTTGCAAAAATTTTCAACCTGGACCTGCACTCGCTGCTTGTTACGCTCAGTGCCTGTCAGACCGCGCAGCTCGCCGGCGAGGAGGGAGGCTTTTCACCGGGGGATGACCTGGTCGGACTCACACGATCATTCATGTATGCCGGGACGCCAGCCGTTATCGCATCCCTCTGGTACGTCGACGACGAAGCCACGCTCTCCTGGATGCGTCTGTTCTACCGCAGCTGGCTGCAGCGGCATCATGGCAGAATGCAGTCCGCCCGCCGCGCCGCCCTCAGCATGCTCAACAACCCGGCCGACCCGGACTGGGTTTTCCCTTACTACTGGGCAGCTTTCATCTACATCGGCGACAACAGGTGACACGGTATCGGGAACTGCTATCGCCGTGCGGTGAGGTTCGGGAACCGGTAGCTTGCTTCTGACGTAGAAGCGGCTCAGATTTGCCTGTACGTATCAACTCCGGAGGTCAACAATGAAACAGCATAGACTGATACTTATAGCATTCGCGTTGCTCGTGACCGCACACGCATCTGCACAGGAAAAAACGTCGACGCTGGGTGAACCCGTATTTCCGAAGCTCGAGTATGTCAATCTGAACACGGAGTTCGGTTTTCAGACCGATGTGATGAGGGGATTCGGTGCGCGTGTGGACGATGCGCGTCGCGATGCGGACGCATCTGCCGTCGCCGCCCTGGCGGTGCAGCTCGCATTCGCGGAGAAGCTTTCAGGAAAAAACGCATCCACGGTGAATTCGCTGCAGCTTCTCAGCGAGGCAGCACGTATTGCCGAGGAACAGCAATCCATGGAGGCCGTGCAGGCCGTGAAACTGGCTTCCAGCATGATTCCCTCCTCTGCCACACTGATCGCCAGGCTGGAAGACAGCGTACAGATGTTTGCCGATCAGCGGGGCGACGGTGATTTTCTCGGTTTCGTACGCGTTGAGAACGCATGTGACAGGGTGCTCGACATCTATGTCGATGGACAGTATGCGGGATTCCAGTACGACGGCGAATCGCAGGTGTACTCTACCGGTAACGGGACGACACATGTACGTGTGATGGATGCTTTCGGGAACACGGTGAGCGAGGTGCTGTTTGTCAAACCCGATGAGACCGTTTCGTGGACGATCAAGCCCTGAGCTATCACGATACCGTTGACTGGCTGTTCGGCCTGCAGTTCGTCGGGATCAAACTCGGACTGGAGAACATCCGCAGTCTTGCTGAGGCCTGGGGCAACCCCCAGCAGCAATACCCGGTCATCCATATCGCCGGGAGCAACGGGAAAGGCTCCACCGCCAGTTTTATCGCAGCGGCGCTGCAGGCCGCGGGATACAGGACGGGCCTTTACACCTCGCCGCATCTCGTCGACTTTTCCGAACGCATTCGGATTGACGGCACACCAATTTCAAGTGATGCTGTTGTTGAATACGCGCAGAGACTGCGCCCCGACATTGAACGCCTGAACGCGACCTTCTTTGAAGCCACCACGCTCATGGCTTTCGCGTACTTCGCCGACAGGGAAGTGGACGTAGCCGTGATCGAGACCGGACTGGGCGGCAGACTGGACGCGACGAACGTCGTCACGCCGGTACTCTCCGTGATTACCAGCCTCAGCATCGAACACCGTGAATTTCTCGGCGACACGCTCACATCAATCGCCACGGAAAAGGGAGGGATCATAAAACCGGGTGTCCCTGTCGTCACCACTGTGCGCAGTGAAGAGCCGCTTGCCGTGCTTCGAGGGATTTCCACCAACCGCCGCGCCCCACTGCATGTCGTGGATGTGCCTCGGGAGGTACCGGAAATCGTGGACCTGGACATGATGCGTTGTGAGCTTCCGGGATTGAACGGCACAAGTGAGATCGGCTTGATCGGAAAGCATCAGGTGGAGAACGCCGCGCTTGCCGTCGCCGTGCTCGGCTTGCTGGCAGCGACGTCCCTCCCCTTAATCGATGAAAAGAGCATGCGAACGGGACTGCGTGAGGTGAGGGTGCGCAGTGGATTGCGCGGCAGGCTCGAGCGTCTGCAGCAGGCACCGGAAATCGTGATCGATGTCGGGCACAATCCCGACGGCGTCATGGCCATGCTCGATGCCTGGCTCAGTATCCGCTCCGCCGAGGAAACGGATATTCTTCTCGGGGTATTGGAACAAAAGGATCTGCGAGGTATTTTACTTCCTCTCACACGCAAGGCTTTCCGCAGCATCACGCTCATCGAGGCACACTCGCACGAGGCGAAATCCCTCAATGACATGCGCCGGGAGGCAGAACGCGCGGGATTACACGTACAATCGACAGAAAGCAGCCTGGCATGGCTTCGGGAGAAAACGCATGCAGCACGCGGCAGTGCCCTTGTTTTCGGTTCCCATTACGTCGTGGGGGCTTTCCTCCGGGAATGGCCGAAAAAAATGCACCTGTCCTGAGTTCAGCCTTGATTCTTTTATGGATGAGAATGATATTTGCAATGGAGCCTCATCCTTCCAGACATCGGGACCTGCATCACATCCATCGGCACATCCCGGTTTCATCTCCCGGACTCCGCGTTGCTTTCAACAGCACCTGCAATCGAATCACCACAAGAATATATACTGCTGTACAGCGTGTGCCGGCACACGCATTCTCCAGGGTCGCCTGATCCCTCTGGATTCGATTTGTGCCGCGAATTTCTGACCACGGACGTGGTCTCACCGACATAGACGATTATCATGTTTTACCGTTTTATTTCCACAGGGTACACATCATGACGATGGACATTGCGGAACTCAAGTCCAAGCGTATTGCGGAGCTTTCCCAGATCGCGAAAGACCTGCAGATTTCCGGTTACAGCGACTTGCGCAAACAGGAGCTGATCTTCAAGATCCTGGAAGCGCAGACGCAAAAAGATGGTATGAGCTTCAGCAAGGGGGTGCTCGAAGTGCTGCCAGACGGATACGGCTTTCTGCGTTCCGCCGACTATAACTACCTCCCCTCTCCCGACGACATCTACGTTTCTCCGAGTCAGATCAAGAAATTTTCGCTGCGTACGGGAGATACCATCAGCGGACAGGTGCGTCCCCCGAAAGAAGGGGAGCGTTTCTTCGCACTGCTGAAGGTCGAGGCCGTCAACCATGATGGTCCTGAAAAGATTCGTGAGCGCACAATTTTCGACAACCTCACGCCGTTGTATCCGAACGAGCGGCTGGCGCTCGAAGTCGCGCCGAATGATCTATCGACCCGGATCATGGATCTGCTGACACCGATAGGGAAGGGGAATCGCGGTCTCATCGTTTCTCCCCCGAAAAGCGGTAAAACCATCCTGCTGCAGAAAATTGCCAACAGCATTTCCGCCAATCATCCGGAAGTGATCCTCATCGTTCTGCTCATCGACGAGCGTCCCGAAGAAGTCACCGATATGGAACGTTCGGTCAAGGCGGAGGTTATCAGTTCGACCTTTGACGAACCGCCCGAGCGCCACGTGCAGGTGTCGGATATGGTGCTGGAAAAAGCAAAACGCCTGGTGGAATCGAAGAAGGATGTGGTCATCCTGCTCGATTCGATCACGCGCCTCGCCCGCGCCCACAATACCGTCGTGCCGCATTCCGGAAAAATCCTCTCCGGTGGTGTCGACGCCAATGCGCTGCATCGTCCGAAGCGCTTTTTCGGCGCTGCACGCAACGTGGAAGAGGGCGGCAGTCTGACCATCATCGCCACCGCGCTGATCGAGACCGGCAGCCGCATGGATGAGGTCATCTTTGAAGAATTCAAGGGCACGGGTAACATGGAAATCGTGCTCGACCGCAAACTCTCCGACCGCCGCGTCTTCCCGGCAATGGACGTCAACCGCTCCGGAACCCGCAAGGAAGACCTGCTGCTCACACCGGAGGAACTCAGCCGCGTGTGGATACTTCGCAAGGTTCTCAGCGAATACACCACCGTGGAGGCCATGGAATTCCTCATCGAGAAAATGCGCGGCACCAAGAGCAACAAGGAATTCCTCAAGTACATGAACAGTTGAGCGAGGCGGGAGTCTCTCCCGCCTTCCTCCCATTCCGCGTCATACGCCGAACAGCAGCTCTGTAGCAAAATTGAACCGCTGTGAAGCGCAGTGCCCTTTTCGCGCATCGGATATCAGGAACGTATAATCGCATTTCTTTCACCAGTGCATGGAAATACTATGAACACCGTGGTTATCGTAAGCGGCGCTCGAACGCCCATCGGCGCCTTCAACGGCGCACTCAAATCATTTACGGCCCCGCAGCTCGGAGCCATCGCCATCAAGGAAGCGCTCAGTCGCGCCAATGTGAAGCCTGAAGACGTTTCCGAAGTGATTATGGGCAATGTGCTCACCGCAGGAGTGGGACAGGCACCCGCGCGCCAGGCGGCCCTGTTTGCCGGACTGCCGCAGTCGGTTCCCTGCATGACGATCAATAAAGTCTGCGGTTCGGGATTGAAATCTGTCATGCTCGGCGCCCAGGCCATCATGACCGGAGATGCCGATATCGTGGTCGCCGGGGGACAGGAAAGTATGTCCAACGCCCCGTACTACCTCGACAAGGCCCGCACGGGATATGGCTTTGGTCATTCCACGCTGGTGGACGGCATGATCAAGGACGGACTCTGGGATGTCTACAATGATTATCACATGGGCATTGCCGCGGAACTCTGTGCAGACGAATGCAACATTCCTCGCGAGCGTCAGGATGAGTTCGCCATCGAAAGCTACAAGCGCGCGCTCAAGGCCCTGGAAGACGGCAGCTTCAACGATGAGATGGTGAACGTGGAAGTGCCGCAGCGCAAGGGCGACCCCATTATCGTTTCCGAGGATGAGGATATTCGCAAGATCAAGTTTGAGAAAGTCCCCTCGCTGCGTCCCGCATTCAAGAAAGACGGTACCGTGACTGCGGCCAATGCCTCGTCGCTCAATGACGGTGCGGCTGCTGTCGTGCTGATGTCGGAAGCGAAGGCGAAGGAACTCGGACTCGAACCCCTCGCGCGCATCGTTTCGCAGGCCTCTGCCGCCAAGGCGCCGGAATGGTTCACGACGGCTCCCGCCGATGCGGTGAACAAGGCATTGCAGAAAGCCGACATGACGGTGGAAGACATCGACCTGTTTGAAATCAACGAAGCTTTCTCCGTCGTTTCCCTCGTCAACAATGATCTCCTTAAACTGGACCCGGCAAAGGTCAACGTGCACGGCGGCGCGGTGGCGATGGGACATCCCATCGGCGCGTCGGGGACACGTGTGCTCGTTACCCTGCTGTACGCGATGAAGCGTTTCGACAAGAAGCGCGGACTCGCATCGCTGTGCATCGGTGGCGGTGAAGCCAGTGCGCTCGTCGTCGAACGCTGAGAATCCACTTTTTTCATCTGATACAGGATCAACCATGCAAAACGTAACCGTCGTTGGCGGCGGCACCATGGGAAACGGCATCGCGCACGTGTTCGCGATGGGTGGATACGCGGTGCAGCTCGTCGACATCAAGCAGGAATTCGTTGATCGCGCACTCGCGACCATCGGAAAAAACCTCGATCGCCAGGTCAAGAAGGAAGTGATCACCGAGGAACAGAAGAACGAGATTCTCGGACGGATCAATGGCGGAACGGATCTTGAAGCCGCACTCGGCGCCGCGGACCTCGTCGTCGAAGCCGCATCGGAGAACGAGGATATCAAGAAAGACCTCTTCCGCACCTTTGATGCAACGACAAAGGAAGACTGCATTCTTGCAAGCAACACATCCTCCATTTCCATCACCAAAATCGGTGCCGTGACGAAGCGTCCCGACAAGGTGATCGGCATGCATTTCTTCAACCCGGTTCCCGTGATGAAACTTGTCGAGATCATTCGCGGTCACGAAACCTCCGATGCCGTGTACAAGACCATCCACGAGCTGTCGGAGAAGCTTGGCAAGACGCCGGTGGAGGTGCAGGACTATCCGGGCTTTGTGTCCAACCGCGTCCTCATGCCCATGATCAACGAGGCCGTGTATGCCCTCATGGAAGGTGTAGCCACAGTCGAGGCGATCGATACCGTGATGAAGCTGGGAATGGCGCATCCCATGGGACCGCTTACCCTGGCAGATTTCATCGGACTCGACGTCTGTCTCGATATCATGAATGTGCTGCATGAAGGACTCGGTGATCCCAAGTATCGTCCCTGTCCGCTGCTGAAGAAAATGGTTGCCGCCGGTCATCTCGGCCGCAAGAGCGGAAAAGGCTTCTACGACTACTCACAGTCCTGACGCCGCTCGCTGTCCTGACGAATTCCTCAAACTCCAGAGCAAGGAAACTGATTATGCAATTCGATCTGACTGAAGATCAAAAAATGATTCAGCAAACCGCACGCGAATTTGCGCGCGAAGAAATCGCTCCCACCGCGGTGGAGCGCGATAAAAACGCTGAATTTCCCCACGATATCGTCAAGAAACTTGCCGAGCTTGGCTTCCTCGGCATGATGGTGGATCCGGATTATGACGGTGCGGGGATGGACACGATGAGCTACGTGCTCGCCATGGAGGAAATCTCCGCGGTCGATGCCTCCGTCGGCGTGATCATGTCCGTCAACAATTCCCTGGTCACCTACGGTCTGCAGAAATACGGTTCGGACCACATCAAGGATAAATATCTCAAACCGCTGGCGCGTGGTGAACGTCTTGGCGCCTTCGCACTCAGCGAGCCGGAGGCCGGCAGTGATGCGACATCACAGAAAACCGAGGCTACGAAAGTGGACGGCGGCTGGGAGCTTACCGGTACGAAAAACTGGATCACCAACGGTACCACCGCTGACGATTTTATCATCATCGCGCAGTCCGACCGCGAACAGGGCTACCGCGGCATCACGGCGTTCCTCGTTGAGAAGGGCACGGAAGGTTTTGAGCACGGCGTCAAGGAAGACAAACTCGGTATCCGCAGTTCGGATACCTGCACGCTGCTGCTCAACAAGGTGTTCGTTCCCGACGAGAACGTGATCTGGGAAGTCGGCAAGGGCTTCAACTTTGCGATGGACACGCTGAACGGTGGACGCATCGGTATTGCCGCGCAGGCTCTGGGTATCGCCGGCGGGAGCCTCGAGGCCGCCGTCAAGTACAGCAAGGAGCGCAAGGCGTTCGGTACGGAGATCGCAAATCACCAGGCCATTCAGTTCAAACTCGCAAAGATGGCGGGAGATCTCGACGCTGCGCGCCTGCTCACCTACAGGGCCGCGTACCTGAAAGATCAGCATCAGAAATTTGCGAAAGAGTCAGCAATGGCTAAATTGTATGCATCCCGGGCAGCAGTATCGAATGCACTCGAAGCCATCCAGATTCATGGTGGTTACGGTTATGTGCGTGAGTATCTCGTGGAGCGTTATCTTCGCGACGCGAAGATTACCGAGATTTATGAAGGAACTTCCGAGGTACAAAACATCGTTATTGCGCGGGAGCTGTTGAAAGACTGATAGGATTTTTCAGCATTATCTCTCATACAATTCGCTCACTCATCAGAGGAGATCATTATGAAGAATGTGTTTCGCACTGCGCTCATCGCAGTCATCGCGATGGTGTTTTTCGCACAAAGCAGCGATGCACAGTTCCGACATCGCGGTAACTGGCTTGGTCCTGTGCTCACTGTCGCTACCGATCCCATCGGTTTCGGCGTGCAGTACGAGCATGGCGTAAGTGAGAACGTCGGTATCGGTGGCATCATTCGCTACTGGGGTAAGAGTTATGGCGATTTTCGCGGAGATTTCTCGTGGTCGATCATCATGCCCCAGTTCCAGGCCGCGTATCATTTCATGCCAGGCGATCAGCTCGATCCGTACGCGGGCGGCCGACTCGGCTGGGCCATATATGACATTGAACCGGATAACCCTTTCCTCGACACTTCAAGTGGTCTGTTCCTGACGGTGCAGGGTGGTCTGCGTTATTTCTTCAACCCGAAGATTGCAGTCAACGGGAACCTTGAATTTAAAATCGCCGGAACAGATTATTTCAACAGTGGCATCGGTTTGACCGTAGGGGCAGATTTCACCCTCTGAGTTTTCCGTGGTTTTATCAAAGAAAAGCGTCCTGTGTTTCACGGGACGCTTTTCTCTTTAGCGGGAATTTACTAGATTCATCGAAACGAGAGTTACGGTTCCGGAAAAGTGTATCCTGCTCTCTACGCTGCCATTACCTGAGCTGTACCTGAATACTCTCTCACCCGGCTTCCGGATACTCCCGGTTCCCCCGGCCTCCAGTCACCATCATCATTCACTTATCAAGGACGATGGGATGAAACGTTGGTTTACCCTCTCTCTGCTCACTCTGCTTGCAGTCATTCTCATGAGCGCGACCGGCTACGCGCAGTATAAAGCCGGGAACAATTATATCGGTGTGAACGCAACGACACTTACGGAACCGGTGGGATGGGGTGTAGTGTACGAACACGGTTATGATGACAATATCGGCCTCGGCATCATCGCCCGCTATTTCGCGGAAGAGGACAAGGATCTTGCAGAGCAGTCCTGGAGCGCGACGCTCGGACGCGAAACCTTCATGGTGCAGCTGCAGGCCCTCTATCACGGGCTCAGCGGTGCACAGTTTGATCCGTATGCCGGCGCCCGCCTCGGATATTCCTACTTCAACCAGACCTGGGAACTCGGTGAAAACAGCGTCATCAATCGCGAAGCTCCCCCCGACAGGGCGGAAAGCGGCATTACGATGAGCGTCGTCGGCGGCATGCGCTACTTCTTCTCACCGCAGCTCAGCATGGAAGCCACGCTGGAATATTTCCTCTACAACGACGAGGACTATTTCGCGAACCGCGCCAATACGGGCATGGTCATCGGTGTGAACTTCACACTGATGTGATATTGATCTTTGGTGCACAGAGACTCGAAGGCACCAAGACCCGCCTTCGCCCACCGTTTGAAATAACACGATTTCTGTGTAGCCGTGGCTACGGCGGGCAGGCACCAAGACATCAATCGAAATTTCGCCCGTCTTTCCCGATTCCGGGGAAGACGGGTTTCCTTTTGCTGAGGCGGACAGGGGATGAGGAAAGGGAAGTATCTTTTTATTCCCCCGCCCGTTTCGTACTTTTCTTGATGCCATAAAGGCGAAAAATCGAATGATGTGAATGAATACTGATACAGTAGTGGAGTTTACATGAAAAAGAATTTGCCGCTGATCATCGCCGCAGGTGTCGTTCTCATCGTGGTGTTCTGGTTCATCGGAGCGCAGAATGGTCTCGTGACGAAAGAGGAAGCCGTGACGGCGTCGTGGAGCCAGGTGGAAAACGTTTATCAGCGCCGTGCAGACCTCGTTCCCAATCTCGTGGAAACGGTCAAAGGCTTTGCCGCACAGGAGAAGGACGTGCTGACAGAAGTCACGGAGATGCGTTCTCGCGTGGGACAGCTGACGGTAAGTGAGGAAGTTCTCAATAACCCGGAGGCCATGCAGCGCTTCCAGCAGGCGCAGAGTGAGCTTGGCGGTGCACTTTCCAGACTGATGGCGGTGCAGGAGAATTATCCCGATCTGAAGTCCAATCAGAACTTCCTGGCCCTCCAGAGTCAGCTCGAGGGGACAGAGAATCGCATTGCCGTCGAGCGACGTCGTTTCATCCAGACGGTGCAGGACTACAACACCTCCATTCGCCGCTTCCCGACATCGCTGGTCGCCTCCATCGGAGGTTTTGAGAAGAAAGCCACGTTCTCTGCAAGCGAAGGCGCTGATCAGGCACCGGATGTGAAGTTCTGATGCAACGATTCCACGCACGTATCATATCGCTGGTCCTCCTCACACTGCTGAGCACTTCTGCCGCGAAAGCGCTGGAGGTGCCGGAGCTGCACAGCTATGTCAACGACATGGCGGGTGTGCTCTCCTCAGGTGAAAAACAGAACATAGAACAGCTGCTCGCGCAGTACGATCAGCAGCGGCATCAGCAGTTCGTGGTTCTCATTATTCCTTCGCTTGAAGGGGAGAACCTGGAGGATTACTCGATTCGTGTCGTGGAAAAAAACCGCATCGGATATGAGGGGAAGGACAATGGTCTGCTCTTCCTCGTCGTTATCAACGACCGGAAGATGCGTTTCGAAGTCGGGTACGGACTCGAGCCCACGCTGACCGATGCCGCAACATCGTTGATTATCAGTGATGTCGTCGCTCCGGCCTTCCGCAATGGGAATTTCGGGGGCGGTATCCGCGCCGGAATGGAAACGGCCATTCGTGTCGCCACCGGTGAGTTCACCGTCAGTGAATCCACTCCGCGCCGGAAGAAGAAAAAAGACGGCAATTTCATCGGCCTCATCATCTTCCTCATTATCATGTTCATCATCATCAAGGGAAACCGCGGGGGACGAGGTGGTGGAATCTGGTTTATCGGGGGACCCTTCGGTGGTGGCGGTGGCTTTGGCGGCGGCGGAGGTGGTTTCGGCGGCGGCGGATTTGGAGGATTTTCCGGCGGCGGCGGTGGCTTCGGTGGAGGAGGCTCCTCCGGAGGCTGGTAAGCGCCGGATCACATGCCCATGATGCCACAACGCATTCATCATATCAACATTTCCCAACCCACCCGGCGCGCATTTCCTCGCAAGAAATACGTGGCGCTGGCGTTGGTCGTGCTTCTGCTGGCTGCCTGTGGAAGCGATGAGAAAAAAAACGAAGCGCAGGGAAATTCTTTCGATTCAACCGGAAGCGCCCGGAGATTTGATATCGGCGGTGCGAGTCTCGTCGACAGTCTTGCCGCCGACCTGAACGGGGACGGCATCGCGGAGGCAATCCTCTTTTCGCTTTCCGATACGCTCGGTGGGGATCCGCTGCTGCAGGAGAATTTCGATCGGGTCGACATATTCGACAGCAGCGCGGGAAGCGCGAAACGCCTCTTCTTTGATGTGATAGAGGATGGCAGCAGGGCGGAATGCGGAGATGTTACTGGAGACGGGGTGCAGGATCTTATCGTCGAAGTGGACGCCGGCGGGAACAACCCACTGATCTCACGCGGCATGCACCTTTATGGCCTGAACGAAAAGGGTGAGGTGACACTGCTTTTCTATATCAACAGTGGTGCACCGGAGCTGCGGGATCTTGACGGTGACGGCAGCAGCGAAATCCTGGTGTCGGATCAGTTCTGGGGTATGATGGCGCATTCAGAAGCCATCGTGTATACCCGCGAAATTTTTGCTTTCGACGGCAGCAGCTATAGCTCCGCGAATGCCCGCTTCGTGCAGTATTTCGACCGGATGCTTCGTGAGCGCACGAAGCGTTACGAGGAGGAAAAGCACATCCCGCATCTCGGGGATGAATCCCGTCTGCGGCTCTATCGCCGGGCTGCGGACCTGCTCGCATGGAGCTATGCACGCGGCGGTGCTTCACGCATCGCACGGGTGTGGAGGAAGGAAGAGCAATTTCTCAAAGGCGAGCTGTACGAAGAGCAGTTCGAGGATCTGTCCGTCTACGTCGACGAAGTGCAGTCTCTTCAGGCCCAACCAATGACAGGAGTATCCTGACCATGCGCGCAGCAATGGCACAGATGTCGCCGCATCTCGGTGATGTGGACAGGAATATCGAGACGCATCTGCAGATGATCGCCGAGGCGCGAGAGGCGAAGGCTGATCTCGTCGTGTTCCCGGAGCTGAGTCTTACCGGGTATTCGGTACGGGATATGAACTATGAACTCTGCATGCGCGCGGACGATGCGCGGTTGAACGCCTTCCGCGAGGCCAGCGCCGACATGGTGATCGTCCTCGGCGGCATAGAGGAGGATGAACGTCACGGCGTCTACAACAGCGCTTTTCTCTTTGACGGCGGTGACGTCCATACCTACCGGAAATGTTACCCTCCCGACTACGGCATTTTCGAGGAAGGGCGATACTTTCTTCCCGGCCGTTCAGCAGCCTGCATTCCGACAAGCCTCGGCAAGCTCGGTGTGCTGGTGTGCGAGGATCTCTGGCATCCATCGCTCGCATTGCTGCAGGCGCTCGAGGGTGCAGAAACCCTCGTGGTCATTTCCGCCAGTCCGACACGCATGTCTCCCCCCGGCGCCCCCACGATGTATGACATGAACAGCGAGCATCATCGCGCGCTGTGCCGTCTGCTGACCGTGAACATGGTCTTCGTCAATCGCGTGGGCTATGACGACGGGGTGAACTTCTGGGGTGGTTCCGAAACCCTCGACGCGTCCGGTACAGTGCTCGCAGTCTGCGATTCCGGCGAAGAGGTGCTGCGCACATCCGACATCGATCCGTATGCTGTGCGATCCGCTCGGCGGGATTCACGGCACTTCCTCGATGAAGACCCGCATTTTCTGCAGAGAGAACTTGACCGTATCATCACTGACCGGAGCAGCGATACGCGTTGATGCGTTTTCTGCTCATATCGCTTTGTATCCTTGTGTTCCCCGCAGCCGCACAGCAGGTGACCGATACCGAGGCACTCGCGCTGATGCTGCGTGATGCCGCCCGGGAAAGCGCGATGCGCACCGGCGGAAGCAGCGTTCAGCTGCAGTTCGTGCCCGAGACGCTTCCTCCCGTTGTGCAGCAGGTCTTCGCCGAAGAACAGCTTGCCCGGGGGAAGCGGGTGCTCACCGCGCAGGCGGATGCGGATGCAATGCTGACCGTCGAAGTCAGGGATATGTATTCTTCCACTGCGCCGGGACCGAATTCTTCCTATTTTCGCCAGATGCATGCCACGCTCGGAATGCAGCTGCGTGACCTTCGCGCCTCGGAGATTACGTGGTCGAAAGAACTCGCGCTGTCACGGAGGGACACGCTCGATGGTGCCCCGTCATACGAAACCCGGGACTGGCTTGAACAAGACACATCGTGGTGGGACGCCCTGCTGGCGCCTGCCCTGATTACACTCACGGCGGGTGTGATCGTGCTACTGCTTTTTACCGTAAGAGGATCTTCATGATATCGATTCCGCGCATCCTTTTGCTCGCCCTGGCCGTCGTGGCCATCGCTGCCTGCTCATCAAGCGAGGTCAGCGATACACCCACTGCTGAAGAGCGTTTCGCCATGGGCATGAGCGAATACCAGGATGACAACTGGCTGGAAGCCATCAATGAATTCGAAGTAATCCGGCTACAGTATCCCGGAAGTGCCGTTGCCGACAGCGCGCGCTTCTTCACGGGGATGTGCCGCTTCAACAGGGAAGAGTACCTGCTGGCGAGTTACGAATTCAACCGCCTCGTCACCGGCTCACGCACAGCCGACCTGGCCGACGAAGCATATTACATGTACGCACAGTGCTATTACGAAATGTCGCCGAAAGTGCAGCTCGATCAGACCGCGACCGAACGGGCCATCGACGCACTGCAGTCGTTCGTTGAAGCATATCCCAAGAGTCCACGCGCCCCGAAAGTAGAAAAACAGGTGCTGGAACTGGTGAACAAGCTGGCGGAGAAGGAATACGACACCGCGATTCTCTACGAGAAAATGGAGAACAAGTCCGCCGCCCTGATTTATTTCACTACCGTGGTCGACCGGTATTACAACACCTACTTCGCAGACGCCGCTTATGCGGGAAGGATTCGCATGCTGATTGCGCTGAAGAAATATGACGACGCGCAGGCTTCCATCGAAGAATTCCTCGAACGGTACCCGGACAGTTCCTACCGCGACGATATCATCGGGTATCGTGAAGACTTGACGGATGCTCGCGCATCAAAAGTAAGCACGGCACAATAATCACTCTCCAGAGCGCACGATGCAGGAAGCTTCCATCCCACGTCCCCATACCGTCCACGCCTCTCAGGTGGAAATGACGGAATTGGTGCTGCCCAATGACACCAACCAGCTCGGCAATCTGCTCGGGGGACGCCTCATGCACTGGATGGATATCGCCATGGCCATTGCGGCTGCAAGGCATTCAGGCCTTGTCTGCGTCACCGCATCCGTCGATGAGATCAACTTCCTGAATCCCATCAGGCTCGGACAGGTGGTGATCCTCCATGCCTCGGTCAACCGCGTGTTTCGCACGTCGATGGAGGTAGGAGTGAAAGTGTATTGCGAGGATGTCAAAAGCGGGAAGCGCACACACACGAATTCGGCATACATGACGTTTGTCGGACTTAATGCCGAGGGGCGTCCCACACCTTCGCCCCAGATCATCCCTGAATCCGATGAACAGCAGCGCCGTTTTGACGAGGCCCTTGCGCGTCGCAATCAGCGCCTTGCACAGAACGGGTAGGAAGACGGTATATCATGAACACCAACAGCAGGCATATTGTGATGAACACTCAGCGCCCGCGGATTATGCAGAAACTGCATAAAAAAATGCCGGGAAATATGCAGGTTCTGCATATTTTCGTCGTTTTACTGCTTTTGCCGGGCCTCAGCGCCGTGGCTCAGAGCAGGGAAGAAGCGCTGCGCGAGATGACCGACCGGGAATTCGTCGATTATCTGCGGGCGTACCGGTCCGGGACGCTCCCCGAAGAAACCAATCTTGCAGTGCAGGCGGACCCCCATTCCAGCGGTGTTCACGGCCGATGCGGCTTCACCCTCGGTGCTGAAGTCAGCCGAAGGCTGCAGTCTGCCCCGCCGACAATCGCGAATGAGATCAGGGCGATTACCGCACCGCAGGCGGGCCAGGTCAGTATTGTGAGTCCCTCCGGCCGCTTCCGCGTGCATTACGACACCAGCGGCGAGCACACACCAGCCCTCCTCAACGCGGCCGGCAACCGCATTCCCAACACGGCACACGCCTATGCTGACAGCGTGGCACAGATTTTCGACGCAGTGTACGCACTGGAGGTTGAACAGCTCGGATATGAATCGCCGCCATATCGTTCCGGAGAAAACGAGTATCAGCTTTACGTCGAGGCATTCCGGACCACGGATTACGGCTATACGCAGTTCGGGAACCCGCTTCCGACCGGAGGGACCGTCATGCCCCTCTACGCCGCATATATGCAGATCGACAACGATTTCCAGGGGTATCCGACATCGGGACTTGAAGGACTGCGCGTCACGGCTGCGCATGAATTCCATCACATGGTGCAGCTGGGGTCGTACGGTTTCTGGAGTGCGGACACCTGGTTCCACGAAATGGCCTCCACCTACTACGAGGAAGTCTGCTACCCCGAAATCAACGATTACCATCAGTACATTCAGCAGTTTGTCCGTTTCCCAGATCGTCCCTGGTGGCAGTGGATGCCCCAGGCGGGATACGAGCTCGCACTCTGGCCGCTGTATCTGCAGCATCAGTATGACCAGTTTGTCTTTCGCGAGACCTGGGAGAACATGAAGCAGCTCGAGCCTATTACCGCGACACGGGACGCCATCCGTGACCATCAGCCGCACAGCGGCGACATGGCTGCTGATGTATGCAACTGGGCGCGGGCTAATTTCTTCATCGGCTACCGTGCCGGTAAAATTACCTCTCCCGTGTACGACGACGCTGCCGACTTCAGGAAAATGAGTATCAGTGCGAGCGTCGAACTGGTAGGGGAGTCGGCCACGCTCACCAATCTTCTCTCGCCGCTTTCTGCACATTATCTCCAGGTGTACAGCGGAGTGGACACGCTCAGCTTTGTCGTTGCGAATACTGATATCGCAAGCGCAATTACGCGGTCTGCGCAGTCGGTTCAGTATGAACTTATCGTACGCCGTGCAGGGTATGACGACAGCTATACGAAGTTATCCAACGGCTGGGCGTACCGCTTCAACGTCGCCCGCGAGAACGCGCTCTGTGTTTCCCTCGTTGACGGCGGCACCGCGGCCGTGGTGGAGCGTACAGCTCCGTTCCCGAATCCGTTCAATCCCCGTGAATTCTCCCGCATGAGTTTTCCGCTGCCGAGAAATATTCCCGTGAACCGGGCGAATCTCTATATCTACTCCGTCAGCATGAATCTGCTCGTGCGCAAGGAGAATGTCGCGATTGAACTGGATGACAACACCGGCGTCTTCGTGGGCTGGGACGGCCGCAGTGACAACGGCGAGTTCCTCGGCAGCGGCGTCTATATCTACATGCTCACTTACCAGGGCGGGAGTGAAACCGGTAAATTCGCCGTGGTCACGAGGTAGTGCATGCAGGTTATCGCCGAAGGCATTTCCAAGAAATTCAATCAGCGCTCCATCTTTCGCGAGGTCTCGTTTTCCGTTGAACCCGGGGAAGTGTTCGGTATTACCGGTCGCAACGGCTCGGGGAAATCCACGCTCCTGCGTATCATTGCGGGACTCATGACGCCCAGTGCAGGGACGCTGGTGTATCGGGCGGGCGGGGCAGACGTCGACATTGAGCAGCTCCACACCCAGATCGGTTTCGTTGCCCCGTACCTGACGCTGTATGAAGAGTTCAACGCAGTTGAGAATATCATGATGTACGCGCGGATTCGCGGCATCGCATTTACGTCGGCCGACGCGCTGGCTTTGCTCGAACGCGTGGGATTGCCGACAGACAGGAAAGATCCGATCCGTTCCTATTCCTCCGGTATGAAACAGCGTATGAAGCTGATATTCGGTATCCTCCATCGTCCCCCTCTGCTTCTGCTCGACGAACCCATCAGTAATCTCGACACCAGCGGTATGGAAATGGTTTACGATATCGTGCGCGAATTCCGCCAGCACGGAACGGTAATCATCGCGACCAATGATGACGAGGATATTGCACAGTGTGACCGCACGCTCATGGTAGAGGGGAGGCGGTGATGCTCAAGCAGGCACTTGCGATTTTTTCCAAGGACCTCGCGAGCGAACTGCGTACGCGCTATGCCATCAACGCGCTGATCATGTTCGTCGTGGTCACCCTCGCCGTCATCATGTTCGCGCTGGTCGGAGAATCTCTCTCTCCCGGTGCGATGGTAGGCATGCTCTGGGTGGTCATGTTCTTCGCCGCAATGAGCGGCCTCTCCCGCGGATTCGTCGCCGAGGAAGAACGCGGCACCACCATGACGCTGCAGCTTCTTGCCTCCCCGACAGCAGTGTATACAGGCAAACTGCTGTTCAATCTTGTCCTCGTCCTCGCCCTCAATATCTTTATCGTCCTGCTGTTCCTGCTGACGATGGATCAGTTTTCCGTCGCGCAGCCCGATCTCTTCTGGGCGGTGATGCTGCTCGGCAGCATGTGCATGGCCTCGGCGACATCCATCATCGCGGCGATCATCGCCAAAGCGAATACCAAGGGCACGCTGTTCCCGGTGCTTTCCTTCCCCGTTCTGCTCCCGCTTCTCATGGCCGGGATCAATGCGACCCGCGTGGCCGTTGAAGAAAAAGTGTGGGACAACGCCTGGGCGGATCTTCAGCTGCTCGTTTCCTACCTGGTGGTCGTTACCACGGTATCTTTCCTGCTTTTTCACTTCGTCTGGAAAGATTGAGGTGCGTCGCTCCGATTTCTCTTGCGTAAGTCATTAAGAATTCGGATGTTGAATTCGGATATAAAATGGAAAAACCCTGACATTGCAGATTTTTCCCGTTGTTGCTACATTGTGTTTTGTTCTTGATACTGGAAATAATTGCCCATGTGGTGGAAAATAGCACTCTTCTTCTGGATCGCGGTACTTACAGCAGTCGGCATTGTCACGCCTATCGCCGGTAATCTCAGCGATCTGGCCATGATTGCGCAGTGGAGTCCTGACAAGAACATCCCTGTCAAGGTCAAGGTCAGTGACCGCGGTGCGGCTGAAGGTGACGGCTGGCTTTTGCACGGTGTGGATGCCAACGGGAACGAAGCCGATTTCTACTTTGCTTCGCGTCCAGAAGGACTCGACGCCACCGAGGGCTACCTGGTTTCGGCACGATACGACATGGACGAGCATCGCGTGATCGTTGACCGCGTACTCGGTGATTATCCCGGGTTTTCATTTCCCTTCATTCCCGGGCTCGAAGAGCGTGCGAAAATCATCCTCTTCCACGTTCCCATGTCATGGATGACGGTTGTCGCGTTCCTTGTATCGATGTGGTACGGAATCCGTTATCTGCGAAAGAAGGATATGGAAGATGATTTCCGCTCCGCGATGTCTGCCGGACTCGGACTGCTTTTCTGCATTCTCGCGACGACGACCGGTTCGCTCTGGGCGAAATTCAACTGGGGTTCCTTCTGGAACTGGGACCCCCGCGAGACCTCGATTTTTGTCCTTCTCCTTGTCTATGGCGCCTATTTCGCCCTTCGTTCCGCCATTGACGTTGATGAAAAGAAGGCTTCGCTGTCTGCGGTTTACAGCATCATTGCAGCTGCGACCGTGCCTTTCTTCATTTTCATCATGCCGCGCATCATGCCCGGTCTGCATCCCGGTTCCGCAGATGATACCAGTGCTGGTCCCGTCGTAAGCAGCGGCGGCATGGACGCAGCCATGCGCGTGGTGCTTTACAGCATGCTGCTCGGTTACCTGGTATTATACGGGTGGCTCATGCGCATCCAGATACGCCTTCACCGCATCAAACTGAAACGTGCCGAAGCGGCCGCTTGAGCGCCGAGGGCACCGAAACCGCTGACGGAGAATAATTCATGTACGAATTTCTCGAACAGAATGCGATTTACGTGGTCATGCTCATCGTCCTCATGATCTGGACGGGGCTATTTGTCTACCTCTATCGTATCGACAAAAAAGTGAAAGAACTCGAATAACGGAAAGGAATAGAAGCACATGAAGAAACGCTATCTCGCTGGTGGAGTGATTATCGCTGTCTTTTTAGTCATTGGCGGCCTTTCCTTCCTCAATTCCTCGGTTGAGTATGCTACGCTCAGCAAGGCAGAGACCAGCGGAAAGAAAGTTCAGGTCACCGGCAAGTGGGTGCAGGATATGAGCACGCACTACGACACACACAACAACACCTTCACGTTTTACATGCGTGACGAAGACGAACGCATCGCCCAGGTGGTGCTCGACGGTGCCAAGCCGAATAATTTCGATATCGCAACCAGTGTTGTCGCGAAGGGACGCTACGAAGACGGCGTCTTTCACGCCTCGGAAGTACTGACCAAGTGTCCCTCCAAGTATGAAGAGAATCCCGAAGGCGGCGACCATCCCGAAGGTATTCGGAAAACTTCGCTGTGACTTATTGCGGGGGCATGCAGCGCTGCATTCTCCCGCATTTTTCGTCCTGCATATCAGCCATCTCAGATAGGAATTATCCCGCCGTGTGCGGTCGATCCTGAAGGATCGCAGAAAGGAAACGTACATGTATAACACGATCGGACTGCTGGGAAACATCGCCATCATCGTCGGTTTTATCGCCGCGGTGACCGGTATGATCAGCTATTTCCGCAGCATCAGAAATCCACAGAATATCAGTCTTGCACGCGGCGGTTTTCACGTCACCACGATTTCTGTATTCGTGGCTTCCGCGATGCTGCTTATCCTCATCGTCAAGCATCAGTTCCAGTTTCACTACGTCTGGGCGTACAGTTCGCGTGAGCTGCCACTTGGACTGCTGATGTCGACCTTTTACGCGGGGCAGGAGGGAAGCTTCCTGCTGTGGACGCTCATGGTCTCCGTTGTCGGTATTTTCCTGCTTCTCTACACGCAGAAGCGTGACAATGAGCGGGAAACGATGGGGGTGTACTCGGGAATACTGGCATTTCTCATGATGCTGCTCATCGTCAAGAATCCATTCGCACACATTGATGGAAGCGTTATTCCGCAGGACGGTCGTGGACTCAATCCCCTCCTGCAGAATTTCTGGATGCAGATTCATCCTCCCATCCTGTTTGCCGGCTTTGCCGCGATGACACCGCCGTTCGCTCTGGCCATTGCCGGACTCATGCGCAAGCGCTACCAGGGCTGGGTAGTTTCCTCGCTGCCCTGGGTTGTCGGTGGTTCGATGGTACTCGGCCTCGGCATCGCGCTCGGTGGTTTCTGGGCATACGAAACCCTCGGTTGGGGCGGCTGGTGGGGATGGGACCCGGTCGAGAACGCATCCCTGATCCCCTGGCTCGTTTCCGTTGCGCTCGTGCATACGATGATTACGCAGAAGCGCACCAAGGGATTGATGCTCACCAACTTCATCCTGGCCATCCTGGCGTTTGTGCTCGTGCTGTATTCTACTTTCCTGACGCGAAGCGGCGTGCTCGGTGACGCATCGGTGCATTCCTTCGTCGATCCCGGCCGATTCAGTTTTACGCTGCTGGTGCTTTTCATGTTCGCGTTCACCGACGTGGGACTTGCGCTGCTATTCGGACGTTTTACCAAGTGGGGAAGCAAACTTTTTGAGCGGTTTGACGGGTGGAAACTCGTTGCCGTGACCTACCTGATTATCATTGGTCCGAGCATCCCTGTCTTTGCGCAGGTGAGCGGTGATCTCGTCCCGGTATTCAATGACATGATTGCCGGCGGAAACGCCATCATGGTGCCGATTTACTACATCATGCTCGGCTTCGCCCATCTGCTGAATGTCCTGAGCTATCTCTGGCTGCCGGCGCTCATAATCAAGCTCGGACTCATCGGGTACATTTTCACAGGACGTCTGCACAGCAAGAAGGATTATGACAGTTTCGCGATGATGTCGCGTGAGACCTGGCTGGGACTCGGTTCCGCCGTTGTTGGCGTTCTCACGTTTATCGTGCTGATCGGAACGTCCATGCCCATCATTCCGCAGTTCATTGTGGATGCATTCAATGGCGGACTCGGTGCCATCAACAGTGTGGCGGGTACGGATTTCAGTCTCGGCAACACCGTGGAACCTGCGTTCTACGATGCCATGGGGCTGCCGCTTGCCATCATCATGTCGCTGATGACCGGACTGACGCTCATGCTCATGTGGAGCAGCAACAACAGCAAACCGCTGATGCGCAAAGCCGTTGTGCCTGTATCTGCGACGATCGTGCTGACCCTTCTGACGGTGTTCTGGGGCGGCGTCACTGACGCCGGAATGATCATGCTTGCCATCGCCGCCTGGTTCTCCCTCGTGACCAACGCCGTGATCGGCTACCGCATCCTGCGGGGCAACCCGCGCTTCGGTGGTGCCTACATCGCTCATATCGGTATCGCGATGATGCTGCTCGGTATCATCGGATCCGGATTCTACAGCGTTTCGAATTCCATGGAACTCAAGCAGGGCGAACCGGTCGAGTGGAAGGGCTATCGCTTTACCTACACGGGTTTCGAGACCTTCTGGAACGGTGAGCGCTACTATTTCAAAGTGCGCATCGATGATGCCGCCACCGACGAGGAAGTTGAAACCGTCAACACCGTGATGTTTGTCAGCAATTATGGCGGACAGGAACAGATCATGCGCAATCCCGGGATTGCGAAATCCTTCGCCAAGGACATCTACATCGAACCGCAGGCGCTCTTCGAGGCTGATCCGGAAGGTGGGAAGGTCTTCGCCTTCACGAAAGGCCAGACCTTTGAGTTCGGTGGGTACCGTGTGACTTTCCTCGATTTCGAGATGAACAATTCACGCGCATCATCGAGCTTCAAGGTCGGCGGCGTGTTTCATGTCGAGAAATATGGAGAGGACGGCGAAGAGCTGAAGGCGTATCACGAACGCGGTCCTGAAGGCGAAGTGAAGACGCCTGCCGTGGTTTCCTCCGGTGATCTGCAGGTTGAAGTACTGGGCATGACACCGAACCAGGAGAACCTGGCGATGTCGCAGATTCGTGTCCGTCTCAAGAACCCGAATGTGAAGGTCGATCCGAACGACCTCCGTGAGACGCTGGTCGCACAGGTGACATTCGAGCCTTTCATCAGCATCGTGTGGATAGGAATTATCCTCATGGTAATCGGATTCTTTGTTGCACGCATGCGCCGTTCCGCGGAAGCGCGTAAGCTCGAAGCCTACGAAATTCCCACGGAAGTTCGTGACGCTGCCCTCAAGGGCGACCAGGGTCGCGACGCCGAATCCACTTCCAGTGAGCGGGAAAGGGTAGACGCGGACTGATTCCGGTTACATCCGAGCCCCTGGCTGTTGATCCGCCACATTGTGTCACACGCACAATGTGGCGGTTCCATTTTGCGGTGGAAATTGCGTATTTTTACACGATCTGGCGGTTTAGGGCCACGGTGTTCCCTTACCGTCCGTCCAGATGTTTTTCCCAAAGAACTTCACGCAGGCACCTTCATGAATCCTACTCCCATTGACAAACAGATTGTAGACGAAAAAATCAAAGCGAGCGGTCTCGACAGTATTGGCCGTTCTTCCATACGTGAAATCCGTACACTCATCAATGAAATCGAACAGGCCAGCGGCACCTCTTTCATCCGCATGGAGATGGGAATCCCCGGACTCCCCGCAGCGCAGATCGGTATCGATGCCGAGAAAAAGGCTCTTGACGGGGGATGCGCTTCGTTCTATCCCAGTATCGAGGGGATCCCGGAACTCAAGGTTGAAATTTCACGGCTGATCAAACTGTTCATTGATCTCGATGTCAATCCCCGCGGCTGTATCCCCTGCACGGGATCGACCAGTGGAAGTTTCATCTCCTGGCTGGTTGTCGGACGCATGAATCCTGAGAAGGATACCGTACTCTTTCTCGATCCGGGTTTCCCGGTCCATAAGCAGCAGCTGAACGGGCTCGGCATCAAGCATCGCAGTCTCGATGTGTACAATTACCGTGGTGAGGCACTGCGCGCGAAGCTCGAGGAGATCCTCGCAGAAGGAAATATCTGCGCCATCCTGTATTCAAATCCCAACAACCCGACCTGGATCTGTTTCACCGATAAGGAACTGAAGATTATCGGGGAACTCGCGACGAAGCATGACGTCGTTGTCATGGAAGACCTGGCGTATTTCACGATGGATTTCAGGAAGGATTATTCCATTCCCGGTGTCCCGCCGTTCCAGCCTTCGGTAGGGAAATACACCGACAACTACCTCCTCCTGATTTCCAGTTCCAAGGCGTTTTCCTATGCAGGACAGCGCATCGGGATGCTCGCGATTTCCGACAAGCTCTTCGAGCGTGAGATGCCCGGACTCACGCGCTATTACACGCAGAAGAAATTCGGGCGTGCCATGATTTACGGTGCGGCGTACAGTGTCAGTGCCGGCGTCACCCACTCCTCCCAGTACGGTCTCGCGGCGCTGCTCAAGGCAACGAATGACGCGACCTACCGGTTTATCGACGAGGTCAAGGTGTACGGGGAGCGGGCGCGGCGCATGAAGAAGTATTTCACCGACAACGGTTTCGGTATCGTGTACGACAAGGATGAGGATGAACCCATCGCTGATGGTTTCTACTTCACCGTGTCTTACCCCGGCGTGGACGGCGTGCAGCTGATTGAAGAATTGCTGTATTACGGAATCAGCGCGATCTCGCTGGCGAATACCGGCAGCGAACGTCTCGAAGGCATCCGTGCATGCGTGTCACTGGTTTCGGAAGAGCAGCTGCCCGAGCTCGAACAGCGTCTGCGTATTTTTCATGAGAACCATCCGCTGACCTGATGCACCGGCTTTGGACCATAGTCCTGCTCTTTTTCTGCCTGTCCGTCTCCGCTCGCGCACAGGAGCCGAAAGTGCATGCGCGATGGTATCAGGTGCAGGATGACAGCGTGCTTGTACAGTATGTACTTCCCGCTGGCAATCCTATGCGTCCTGCCATCATTGTCCTTCCCGATCGCTTCGGCGCGGATCAGGGCAACGTCCGCGCGGTCATCAAAGTCCTCGCGCGACTCGGATACCGGGCATACGCCATGCCGTTGCGTTCGGCCCCCATGCGTGCCGTCGAGGGCATGCCGTCTGTCACGCGTGACTCGCTCGACACTGCATTACTCATGGAAGTGGCGGTTGACATTACCAACGAGCCCGGTTGCAGCGGAAAGCTCGGACTGCTCGGTTTCGACATCGGTGCGAACGTCGCGATCGATGCCTTGAGCCGCTTCCCGTTCTTTCACAGTGCGGCGCTGTTTTATCCCACCGGCGGTGTGACTGCGTTGAAGAAATTGCTCAGAACACATGCCGCGCTGCAGCTGCACGTGGCGCAATTTGATCCGCAGTGTTCGCTCTCTGATGTGAACACGTTGAAGGAAGCATTCATGGAAGCGCAAAAGCCGCTGCACATATTCTACTACAAGGAAGCGCACCGGTTTTTCATTAATCCCCAGCATGCGGATTACCATCAGAAGGACACGCAGGCTGCCTGGAGCAGAATCAACAAGTTTTTTCGCCAGACCCTGTAGACTGGCGTTCCTCATTACAGACAGAACATCATGAAATTCGAAGAACATCGCCTTCACGATATTTTCAGCCAGATCCAGAATCGTTTTGTCGCGGTTATCGGCGACGTCATGCTTGACCGCTACATCTGGGGACGCGTTTCCCGCATCTCGCCAGAAGCGCCGGTGCCTGTTGTCGACGTCATTCGCGAGAGCAACCACCTCGGTGGAGCGTCGAACGTGGCCCTGAACATCAAGAGTCTCGGTGCCGTACCTGTACTGTTTGGAGTGGTCGGACGTGATACCAATGCCAACGAGCTCAAGGATATTTTCCAGCAGGAAAACGTCATCACGGATTTCCTGGTGGAGGATACCACGCGACCCACAACCGTCAAGACGCGTATCATTGCAGGAAGTCAGCATGTTGCACGCATTGACTATGAGGACAGGCAGCAGATCAGCGAAGACACGACGCGGAGGCTGCTCGACAGGCTGGAAAATCATGTCGGGTCGATTCACAACATCATTCTGCAGGATTACAACAAGGGGGTCATTGGGCCGGACCTCATTCGCCAGGTCATTGAACTCGCGCAGGCGCATGATATCCCCGTGCTGGTGGATCCGAAATTCAGCAACTTTTTTGAATACCAGGGTGTAACAGTATTCAAGCCCAACCGCAAGGAAACGGAAGATGCGCTGAAGCTCCGGTTGACGGATGAACACAGTTTTACGGAAGCGGCACGCACACTTCGTGAACGGCTCAACAGCAGCAACGTTCTTCTCACCCTGGGCGAACTGGGCATGCTGCTGCTCGATCAGGATGGTGGTGTGACACGCGTCCCGACCAAAGCACGCAAGGTCGCTGATGTGTCTGGCGCCGGTGATACCGTCATCGCAACGCTTGCGGTCGCCATGGCCAGCGGCGCTTCGCTTTCGGAAGCCGCACATATCGCAAATTTTGCAGGCGGGCTTGTATGCGAAGAGGTGGGAATCGTGCCGGTGGATCGTGACAAGCTGTACGAGGCGGCCCTCGGAAAGCTCGGAGTACTAGACTGATGGGCAGGCTGCTGTCACTTGCCGAAATGAAAGCAGAGCGCATCCAGCTTAAGGAAGCGCGGAAACGGCTGGTCTTCACCAACGGCGTGTTTGACATATTGCATCGTGGACACTGTGAATACCTTGAGGCCGCGCGGCAGAACGGAGACGCGATGGTCGTCGGACTGAACAGCGATGCAAGCGTGCGCCGTCTGAAGGGAATGAAGAAACCTATCGTTCCCGAGGAAGACAGGGCGGCAGTACTGACTGCCTTGCGCTCGGTTGATTATGTTGTCATTTTTGATGATGATACACCGCTACACCTGATCACCGAACTCCTCCCCGATATTCTGATCAAGGGCGGCGATTACGCCCTGGATGAGATCGTCGGGCGTCATGAGGTCGAGAGCGCAGGCGGTGCTGTACTGACAATACCTCTGACAGAGGGGCGGTCATCCACGAACATACTTGCGACGATCATTGAGCGATACTGTCAACACGAACGATGAGCAGAACACAGCGAAGTCCCGACGCTCGCTGATGGGACGGCTTTTTCGCCTCAGTGCGCTGACCGGACTCGTTTTACTTCTCCTCCTCGCCGGGGGCATAGGGTTTACCGAGACGGCTTCCTTCCGTTCGATGATGAATGACTACCTCACGGCCCTGGCTGATTCCAGCCTCAATGCCAGACTGACCATCGACGACATAGACGGAAGCCTTTTTTCCGGATGGAAGCTTTCGGGTGTTCATCTGACGGATGAGCATGGAAGCATCATTGAGATTGAGAGTGTTGTGCTGCGTTACAGCCTTCTGCGTCTTCCCTGGAAAACAGCGAGGATACATGAGCTGACGCTCAATGCGCCGCGCATTACCGTCACGCGGGCAAATGGGAGAGACTGGAATATCAATACCATGCTGAAGCCGTCGGACGAGGAGGCCGACACAACAGCCACGACCTTCGACTGGGATATTCGCGTCGAACATCTGCGCATTCTGGATGGCCAGCTGCTGGTCTACGATTCGACTGCGCCGGGTCCTGCCAGTCGCAATCGTCTCGATGCAACGCACATGAAGCTGACGGATCTGAACGTCGCGATGTCCGCCCACATCACGGAAAAAAGGAAAGCGCTTTCCATCAACCGCTTCACCTTCCACAATGCCTTCGGTTCGGTATCCTTCAAAAATCTGTCCGGTGATATCGCTCTGACGTCCGATGGGGCAGATGTGAAGGACCTTTCGATACAGACAGCCCGTTCAGGAATGATTCTCTCCGCCCGGCTGCGCAATGCGGATATCCTTCAGGGATTCGACGCGGAGGTACTCCCTGATCTGCCCATGCGCGTGCAACTTGACGCGCCGAAAGTGGCAGTCACGGATTTGCAGTATTTCCTGCCGTCGCTCGACATTCTCGGTGATGAAGCGCGCCTGTCGCTGGATGCCGAGGGCAGCCTGCGGCAGCTCGATATCAACGCCCTTGAGCTGGAAGCGGGAAGGAGCAGCATTTCATTTGTCGGACGACTGAAAGATATCCTTGACGGCACCGGAATGCACATCGACGTCGTGTCTGACGACACGCGGGTACATGGTGATGACATTCCATTGCTTCTCCCGGGAATCCCCATCCTGGATCTGCACGACGTCGGAACCGCACACTTCTCCCATCTTCTGTTTCGCGGCTACCCGCTCAATTTCCATGCGGAAATGGATATGGAATCGGATGCCGGATCAGCCAGCGGACAGATCGCTCTTGATCTCACAGGTGAAGAACTCGTCTATGACGGATTGCTGAGGACGAGAAAGCTCGACCTTTCAAAAGTGCTGCGCGCTCCGAGATTGCGATCCTCCCTGAACGTTCAGGCCGCGATTCGCGGCACCGGTACGCGCATTGGGGGAATGGTGGCTCAGTTGAATGTGCAGGCGGATTCATCCATGTATCAAAAGGCGGCTGCGGACAAGCTGCGAATGACCGTAGATGTCGAAACGGATAGTCTGACGCTTCATCTGCAGTCGAGGCTCGGTGCGGGCAATGTACTGTGTGACGGTGGCATGAGTTTTCAGCCTGACAGTATCACGGGATTTCGGCTTGAAGGTAACGCGGGCAAACTGGATCTCGCCCGGCTGCTCAACGATCAGGAAATGTCGAGCGATCTGAGCTTCACGTTTAAATCCGCCGGTGATGGTGTCGACATCGCATCCTCGTCAGGGAATGTGGAAATCGCATTTGAGCAGTCCCGTTTTCGCGATATCACCATCGAGCCGGACACCTTCCGCGTCGTGCTGCAGCAGAGCCGTCACGATACGGAGTATCTGCTCCTGCAGTCGCAGTATGCGGATGCACGCATCGAGGGCCGTTTTGATTTCACACATTTCGCCTCGTACCTGTCCCGCCAGGCGGACTCTCTTACTGCCGCGGTAAACCGTTTTGCCTTTGCACCCGACAGTGCCGCGGCGGAAGAGGCGGAGGCTGCTCAGCAAACCGGCGACGGTGGAGGCAAACGATTCCGGAAGGTCGCCACGAAAACTTCCGACGCTGCGCTCCCCGTCGACACCACCGCGTTTATGGATGTGTTTTATTCCATTTCCCTGAAGCATCCGGAGCGCATCGCGCGGTATTTTAACGCGAACACGTTTATCCTTCGTGGTACGTACCGGGGCAATATTCGGGGAGGTGAGGCAGGCTTTGCCGTGGACGGCCAGCTGCAGCTCAGTGATTTTTATCTCGTCGATTCAACACGCAGCTGGCTGGCTGCAGGCGTACGCTGTGATTATACCCTCAACGATCTCACACTGACCGATCCCCTGCGGAACCTCAACGCGGATCTGCGTTTTGCGGTGGCGGACCTCAACCTCAACGGACTGCGCATGAGCAGGACATCGGTGCAGCTTGGATACAAAAATATGCGTCCCGAGCTGCGCATTCGCAGCATGGTCGACACCCTGCTTCAGCTCGACGTACAGGCCTTTGCCGAATACAATGATTACGGCTTCGATGTGCAGATCCCTCTGCTCAAGCTCAACTATCTGCACGAACAGCTGCTCAATGACAGGACCGCGAAGCTGCGTGTGGATTCAACCGGGATCGGCATTGAGCATTTTGCGCTGCGCAAGGAGGCAATGCGATTTTCTGTCACCGGGAAACGGAGTTTTGAAGGTGACAACAATTTCACCATCTACGGTGACAGTCTCTCTCTCGGTATGGTCGAATACCTCGCCACAGGCGCAGCCGATGCGCGTGAGGGACAGAGTTTCAGTGGAATGGCCTCTCTCGAGGCGAATGTCAGCGGGGATGACGCAGCTCCGCTGATGGCGGCCGCGGTGTACATCGACAGTCTCGGGTACAGGGGAATGCACTTCGGCGAAATGATGGTGGAAGCGCGGTACAATACCGGGAAGCTGGAGCTGTATTCCGAGTTCGATTATGACAAATCCGACGGTACGCAGGACAAGGTGTTCTTCGCATCCGGAACGGTGCCGGTACAAATTTCGTTTGCGAATGAAGAAGAGGAAGCGCCGCCAGCCGATACGGAGGCGCGTCTGCGCGTGCAGGTGAAAGATTTTCCGCTTGGCCTGGTCGAAGACTTCCTCGGATTCTTTTCCCCGCTCGAGGGGAGCGCTTTCGGTGATATTACCGTCACGGGCACGGCGGCGAAACCCTCGTTCAATGGGTACGTCACCATCAGCAACGCGAAAGGACGCTTCGTCATCAACAACATGGAATATCTGGTCAACTTGCGCATCGAGGCGGCGGATCAGAGTATTCGTATCGTGAAGGCGAATCTTGCGAATGTTGCACAGGACTGGAAACAGGGGAAGATGGAGGCATCGGGCAGTATCACGACTGATGCGTTCAGTATCGCAGAATTCGACCTGGCGGTTGAGGGTCAGCTGAAGGTCCTCAATCCCGCTACCCGGGCGACACTGCGGGCGCTCTATGGCGATCTGTACATCGGGACCGGAGGGGAACCCCTGACATACAGCGGACGCCTCGATCGGTCGCGACTGCTCGGGAATATCGTCATCAAACGCGGGAATCTCACCTTCCCTCTGGAGAATACGCAGGGTGGAGTCAACGAATACGCCGACATCAAGTATGTTGTCGTTGACGACACCACGACGCGGGTTGTCAGTTCCCTTTCCGCCGGAAGATTTGGCCGATCCTCGCGTCTCGGAGGCAGCGAAAACGACTCTCCGCAGATGCGTGAGCGCTCTGTTCTGGAAGGACTTTCCTATGATCTCCGTCTCAGTACGGAAGGAAGCCTGATCGTGGAAATCCCGCTTTCGGTCCTGCAGGAGGAACTCAATGCGGAGCTGGAATTCGACGATTTGCGGGTCAGCAGTTTTGGCAGCAGCGGCATGACCTTCGTTGGCGAAGTGAAACTGGGCGAGGCATCCTCCTTCCTTTTCTTCGGAAAGCGGTTGAGTGCTGACGGTTCCCTGTATTTCACGCGCGATCCGTTCAATCCCGACCTGGACCTCCGGGCCGTGTATTCCGACTACTATATCAATCCCCGCACGGATCAGCGGCGCAAGGTGTTCGTGTCGTTCAAGATTCGAGGTACGAAGAACAAACCCAGGCTGGAGGGGTGGGACATGCGCTGGGACGAAGCAAACGGTGAGCCCGTGGCCGCCGCAGGGGATGTCCAGTCGGATGCATTCTCTTTCATTCTGTTCGGTGTCTTCGCCAAGGACATTTCCTCGAATGAAGGGGAGGGGAGTTCGCTGGTTGCGAAATCCCAGGATATGTTCAACCAGATGGGGTCGTCGATCGCTTCCTCGGCTGCGAATCAGTTTCTGAACAAAGCCGGGTTAAACGACGTCATCAAGCGGGTGGACTTCTCGAATCTCGGGACGGAAAATTCGCGTGTCAAACTGACGAGCGAGATCGGGCAGTCCGTCATCACGTATGACGGAAAGATCAGCGACCTGGGAAGTTCAAACATTACGGTGGAATTCCCCGTCAGCCGCATCACCGGTGTGCCATGGCTGGATCAGATTATCCAGATCTCGCGCATCACAACCAATCAGAACCTGGAGAGTACTTCACAGTCGCAGGAGTACTCGGTCTGGGAGCTCAAGATTCTTCAACGATTCTCTTTTTAACGTGAAACAGACATTGCAACAACGCGTCATGGACTTCCTCCGCAAAGAGGAAGGCCGGGCGTTCAAGACCAAAGAATTGGCCCGTCGGCTCTCTGTGCCGAAACAGGGTCCCCCCTACCAGCAGCTGAAAGCCATACTGCGGGAACTGCAGGAGGAAGATCACATCGTACGACTCAAAGGAAGCCGCTGGATGATGCGCCGCAGTGAAGAACCGGCAGAACGGGAAGACCGACTCGTCGTTGGTACGCTCAAGCAACTCGGGAAGCTCTGGTATGTGGAACCTGACGACCGCGATGTCGAAGGAGACATCGCCATCGGGCGCCGTAACCTTGGAGATGCCCGAGAAGACGATAAGGTGGTCGTCCGCCTCCTGGCCGATACCCAGCGTCATCTCGGACTGGAAGGTGAAATCGTCGAGGTCCTTGGCCGTACGGGAAAGGCGGAAGTAGAGATGCTCGCGCTTGCGCGCCGTTTCGGACTGAGCATGGAGTTCCCCGAAAACGTTATGGACGAGGCGCATGCGCTGCCGGCAGAGATCTCGGAAGATGAGCTGCATGGACGGCTCGACCTGCGGGATGAAGAATGCTTCACCATTGATCCGGCTGATGCGCGGGATTTTGACGATGCCGTTTCCCTGCGGCGGGATGAGGACGGGAACTACGTGCTCGGAGTCCACATTGCGGATGTCTCGCATTATGTGCAGGAGGGTTCGGAGCTGGACCGGGAAGCATTGCGCCGCGGTACCAGCGTGTACATGGTGGACGGTGTGTTTCCCATGCTGCCGGAACGACTGTCGAATCATCTCTGCAGTCTCAAGGAAGGGAAAGACAGGCTGACATATTCCGCGATAGTGACCGTATCCCCTCGGGGTGCCGTGCGTGACTACCAGCTTGCAAAGAGCGTGATTCATTCGAAGAAGCGCTTTACCTATGACGAAGTGCAGGAGATACTCGACAACGGGGAAGGGCTTCATCTCGAGACCCTGCAGCAGATGGAGAAACTCGCGACGACGCTGATGAAAAAGCGCTTTCGTGAAGGCTCCGTCGATTTCGCCGTGCCTGAGGTCAAATTTGTGTTGGACAGCACCGGGGCACCGATAGACATCGTCCCGAAGCAGCGTCTGATGAGCATGCGCATGATCGAGGAGTTCATGCTTCTCGCGAACAAAACCGTCGCTCAGGAAGCCGCCAAGCTGCGCAGCGAGGGGAAGGGATTCATCTACCGCGTACACGATGTGCCCGATTCGGAGAAGGTGCGTGAGCTGCTCGAGTTTCTCCGCCATCTCGGTGTGAAGGTGCAGATCGATCCCACCAGCTCGCAGTCCTTTCAACGCATGCTCGAGCACATTCGCGGGCGTCCCGAAGAAAACGTAGTGCAGGACGTCACCATTCGTTCCATGGCGAAGGCCGTCTACAGCACGGAAAATATCGGGCACTTCGGACTCGGGTTTCGCCACTACACACATTTTACCAGTCCCATTCGCCGTTACCCTGACCTCATTGTGCACCGCCTGCTGTTCAGATACTTCGGTGCGAACGGGAAGGCTTCCGGTAAGGCCGCGTCCGGCAAACGGCTTGCGGACATCGCCCGGCAGAGTTCGATTCGTGAACGCGTCGCTGTCGAAGCTGAGCGGGCATCGAGGAAGATCAAGCAAGTCGAATACATGAAGCGGCATGAGGGCGATGATTTCGATGCGCTCATCAGCGGCGTTACGCGATACGGTTTATACGTGGAGATCATGCCTTCGCTGGTCGAGGGCCTCGTCCACGTGCGCAGTCTCGACGACTACTACGAGTATGACAAGGCGCGGTGGCAGCTTGTCGGACAGCACAGCGGGAAGCGGTATCGGCTTGGGGACAGGGTCCGTGTACGCGTATCCCGCGTTGACAGCGTGGAGCAGGAAATCGATTTCGTACTCCTCGAAGGTGAGACGGCTGCCATGCGGAGCGGCGGCTCCGGCAGTGACGACGATCACTCTTCTCGAAGGCAAACGTCCCGCAGCGGAGACTCCCGCAGCGGAGACTCCCGCAGCGGAGCCTCCCGCAGCGGCGTGTCCAGCAGTAACGCGCGGGTATCCGGCAGTAAACTCAGTGGCGGCAACCGCAGTGGCGGCAACCGCAGTGGCGGCAACCGCAGTGGCGGAAAGCGGGGCGGACGAAATTCCGGGGGCGGTGGAAAGGGAAAGAAGCGGTGATGCAGCTGGCCGTGGACATTGGAAACAGCGCCTGCAAGCTGACATGGATGCAGGGCGAGGATCCTGCGAAGCTCAGCATCGCACACAGCGTGCGTTTCACGCACGAACAGTTGCGCAGCGGTGAAGCGAAAAAGCTGCTTCCACGAAGCGACGCCGGATTGCCGGTGCCTGTGCGTGCAGGCGTCTCTTCCGTTGTCCCTTCCCTCGTCGATCCGATGCGTGTGTTGCTTCTGGATGCGGGCATTTCCGACGTACGCATGGTGCAGCCTGCGGCAGCGGAATTCTTTCCCACACGTTACAGGACGATGGAAACCCTGGGCGCGGACCGGTACTGTGCCGTCCTCGCTGCGAGGTCCCTGGCGGGTTCTCCTGTCGTGGTTATCGATTGCGGAACGGCGACGACGTTCAATGTGGTGGACCGTGAGGGCTATTTTCGCGGCGGCGCGATCGCTCCGGGAATACGCACAGCATTTGCCGCGCTGCATCGACACACCGCGCAGTTGCCCGAACTCGCGCCCGCAGAGACACCGGTATTCGGCGACGACTCCATTTCAAGTATACGTTCCGGCGTACTCCATTTTACGCGGTTGGCGTTGATCGGGATGCTGCATGAGGCTGAAGAGATTACCGGACCGAATGCTCCTGTATTCGTGACCGGCGGCAACGCCCCGGTTTTAAAGGGCGTAGGGCTTGCCTGGCCGCAGCTGGAATTCGACGAATATTTATTAGCACGCGGTGTCATTTTCTTCTTGCATTTCACGAGCTGACCTGCGTATATTGTTTTCCCTTTGCGATTCGGCTGCTCTTCTGGCCGCGAAAATAAAAGCGAAAAAAAATGAAGAGATGCTTGACAAAGGGTTAGAAAAGAGTTAACTTTGTAGACCGTTCGAGAGACGGTTGCCGAAAAAAGTCGGCAAGTTCTTTGAAAAGAGATTTGTGCATAGTCAGTGAATTTGAGTGATAGCAAGCTCGACATTGTAAGATTGAAAATATCTACAACGGAGAGTTTGATCCTGGCTCAGGACGAACGCTGGCGGCGTGCTTAACACATGCAAGTCAAGGGAAAGCTTCGCTTCGGTGAAGTGGATACTGGCGCACGGGTGAGTAACGCGTATGCAATCTGCCCTTAGTCCGGGGATAACATCTCTAACGAGGTGCTAATACCCGATGAAGCAACGGTACCGCATGGTAGCTGTTGTTAAAGTTTCGGTGACTAAGGATGAGCATGCGTCCCATTAGGTAGTTGGTAGGGTAACGGCCTACCAAGCCATCGATGGGTAGCTGGTCTGAGAGGATGATCAGCCACACTGGGACTGAGACACGGCCCAGACTCCTACGGGAGGCAGCAGTGAGGAATATTGCGCAATGGGCGAAAGCCTGACGCAGCAACGCCGCGTGCGGGATGAAGGCCTTATGGGTCGTAAACCGCTGTAGCAGAGGAAAAATACCCCGTTTGGCGGGGTTGATGGTACTCTGAAAGTAAGCCTCGGCTAACTACGTGCCAGCAGCCGCGGTAATACGTAGGAGGCAAGCGTTGTCCGGATTTACTGGGTGTAAAGGGTCCGCAGGCGGATTCTTAAGTCGGTGGTGAAATCCTACAGCTTAACTGTAGAACTGCCTCCGATACTGGGAATCTTGAATTCGGGAGAGGGTAACGGAATTCCAGGTGTAGCGGTGAAATGCTTAGATATCTGGAAGAACACCGGTTGCGAAGGCTGTTGCCTGGCCCGAAATTGACGCTCATGGACGAAAGCGTGGGGATCAAACAGGATTAGATACCCTGGTAGTCCACGCCGTAAACGATGGATACTCGGTGTTGGCCCGTATGGGTCGGTGCCTAAGCTAACGCAGTAAGTATCCCACCTGGGAAGTACGATCGCAAGGTTGAAACTCAAAGGAATTGACGGGGGCCCGCACAAGCAGTGGAGCATGTGGTTTAATTCGATGCAACGCGAAGAACCTTACCTGGGCTCGAAAGACTGGATTATCCTTCGGTGAAAGTCGGAGGCGCTTCGGCAATCCAGACAGGTGCTGCATGGCTGTCGTCAGCTCGTGCCGTGAGGTGTTGGGTTAAGTCCCGCAACGAGCGCAACCCTTGTCCTTAGTTGCCATCAGGTAATGCTGGGAACTCTAAGGAGACTGCCTACGCAAGTAGTGAGGAAGGTGGGGATGACGTCAAGTCCTCATGGCCCTTACGCCCAGGGCTACACACGTGCTACAATGGTAACTACAGAGGGCAGCGATACCGCAAGGTGGAGCAAATCCCAAAAAAGTTATCTCAGTCCGGATCGAAGTCTGCAACTCGACTTCGTGAAGCTGGAATTGCTAGTAATCGCAGATCAGCATGCTGCGGTGAATACGTTCCCGGGCCTTGTACACACCGCCCGTCAAGCCATGGAAGCTGGGGGCGCCCGACGTCAGTGAGCTAACCCGCAAGGGAAGCAGCTGCCTAAGGCGAAACCGGTGACTGGGGCTAAGTCGTAACAAGGTAGCCGTACCGGAAGGTGTGGCTGGATCACCTCCTTTCTAAAGAGTTATCCACCGCGAGGTGGAACAACCCTATCCTCTTTGAAGCTGCTATGCACATCTCTTTTCATTATTTCTTGCACCGATCGGGCTCGTAGCTCAGGTGGTTAGAGCGCACGCCTGATAAGCGTGAGGTCGGTAGTTCAACTCTACCCGGGCCCACTGGTTTTTCCGTGCATATGATGGGCCTGTAGCTCAGCTGGGAGAGCGCCTGATTTGCATTCAGGAGGTCGTCGGTTCGATCCCGGTCAGGTCCACAAGGTGCTTTTTGGTTTGCAGCAATTACGCGGCGTCCGCGAGACGGATGCTGTGGATGGGCTGTCACATTGGTTCGAGACCATGCAAACCCCAATGTTTCGCGCAAGCGCGAAAACAGTTCTTTGACGTAATAGGAAGATGGACTGACGCATATACGTTGGTTCAACAATCAATCCGAAAATTTGCGATATTTTTTTTTATGTTTTTAACAAGTTCACTGAAGCACTGATCTGTGCTGTAATAAAATTCGGTGAAGTTACTAAGAGCATACGGTGGATGCCTTGGCACCATAAGGCGATGAAGGACGTGGCTACCTGCGATAAGCCTCGGTGAGGTGGAAAACAACCTTAGACCCGGGGATTTCCGAATGGGATAACCCTCCAGGGGTAATGCCCTGGAAACATATACTGAATCCATAGGTATATGTGGCCAACGGGGAGAACTGAAACATCTAAGTACCCCCAGGAAGAGAAAACAATAGTGATTCCCTGAGTAGTGGCGAGCGAAACGGGAAGAGCCTAAACCGAGCAACATGTAAGGATGCGACCGTTGTGTTGCCGGTGTTGCGGGACCAGTTGACCAATTCGTATTGCGGTCAGAGAGTTACAAAACGTAATCATAATCGAAGCGTTTGGAAAGACGCGCCATAGACGGTGAAAGCCCGGTAGGTAAAATGATTTGCGACTCTCGCTGTGTTCCCAAGTACCACGGAGTAAGTGGAATTCTGTGGGAATCTGCCAGAACCATCTGGTAAGGCTAAATACTCTATGGTGACCGATAGTGTACAAGTACCGTGAGGGAAAGGTGAAAAGAACCCTTAAGAAGGGAGTGAAAAGAATCTGAAACCGTATGCTTACAATCTGTAGGAGGAACCAATGGTCTTCGGACTATTGGGACTGACTGCGTGCCTTTTGCTTAATGAGCCTACGAGTTACTCGTATGATGCAAGGTTAAGGACCTCAGGTCCGCAGCCGTAGCGAAAGCGAGTCTGAAATGGGCGCGATGAGTATCATGCGGTAGACGCGAACCCGAGTGATCTACCGATGGCCAGGATGAAGTGGGAGTAAAATCTCATGGAGGTCCGAACCAGTGTGGGTTGAAAACCGCTTGGATGAGCTGTCGGTAGGAGTGAAAGGCCAATCAAACTCGGAAATAGCTCGTACTCTCCGAAATGTTTTTAGGAACAGCCTTGTATGGAGTGTACCGGAGGTAGAGCACTGATTGGGCTAGGGCCCTCACAAGGGTACCAAACCCAGACAAACTCCGAATTCCGGATACATGTTCTACAGGAGTGAGGCAGCGAGGGATAAGCCCCGTTGCCGAGAGGGAAACAACCCAGACCATCAGCTAAGGCCCCTAAGGCTACGTTAACAGATAAAGGATGTCAGATTGCTCAGACAACTAGGATGTTGGCTTAGAAGCAGCCATTCATTTAAAGAGTGCGTAATAGCTCACTAGTCAAGCGATCAGGCGTCGATAATGGCCGGGACTAAACGTAGCGCCGAAGCTATGGATTCCGATTTATCGGAATGGTAGGAGAGCATTCTGTTCTGCGAACCACGAAGTGGTGATCTTCGGATCGAAGGTGCGTCGCGAGGCGTGCTGGAGCGTACAGAAAAGATTATGTAGGCATAAGTAACGATAAACACTGTGAAAAACAGTGTCACCGAAAATCTAAGGTTTCCTGAGCAACGTTAATCGACTCAGGGTTAGTCGGCCCCTAAGCCGAGGCCGAAAGGCGTAGGCGATGGTAAACAGGTTGAATATTCCTGTACCCGTTAGTATTCGTTTGACCGTAAGGGGGGACGCAGAAGTGAAAGGTCGGCCAGCTGTTGGAATAGCTGGTTTAAGCAAGTAGGTCGGCGGTGTAGGCAAATCCGCACTGTCAAACCGAGATGCGAATAGGGCGCCCGTATGGGCCATAACCGACCCTAAACATGCTGCCGAGAAAAGCCTCGTACGGGAGAATTCTGACGGACCGTACCGTAAACCGACACAGGTAGATGAGGAGAGAATCCTAAGGTGCTCGAGTGAGCCGTGGTTAAGGAACTCGGCAAAATGACTCCGTAACTTCGGGATAAGGAGTGCCCCTATTAGGTGACATAACAATTGAAGCCGAACGGGGTCGCAGAGAATCGGCCCAGGCGACTGTTTAACAAAAACACATGACTATGCGAACTCAATTGAGAGGAAGTATATAGTCTGACACCTGCCCGGTGCCGGAAGGTTAAGAGGAGAGGTCATCCTTCGGGAGAAGCTTTGAATCGAAGCCCCGGTAAACGGCGGCCGTAACTATAACGGTCCTAAGGTAGCGAAAT